>NZ_AZRI01000036.1:95291-168412 GCF_002895585.1 Petrotoga sp. 9T1HF07.CasAA.8.2
GCAACTGATAAATTTTCAACCAGCATAAAATGTTGATGAACCATGCCTATACCATTGTCTATAGCATCAGAAGGGCCTTTGATATCAACTTTTTTTCCTTTTATGTAAATCTCGCCGCTTGTGGGTTGGTACAAACCATAGAGTTGATTCATCAAAGTGGTTTTTCCAGCGCCATTCTCACCGATTAGTGCATGAATCTCTCCTTTTTTTACTTTAAAGGTAACTTTATCATTTGCAACAACCCTGGGAAATATTTTAGTTATTTCTTTCATGTATACTGCATAGTCATTTAACTCTTCATGGATATTTTCTGTTTGAGGCATCTGCAACCTCCTTTCAACTTCAGGAATAAAAGTTTTAACAAACTTTGATAAATAATCTACAAAATAGGCGGGATTTTATCCCGCCTCATATTTGCAATAAATGAGTAAATTAGAATGGAAAAACTATATTACTTGCATTAAAGGAACCTAATTCAGCTTCGCTTTGAGGGATATTGATTTTTCCTTCCTTGGCAAGTGATTGTAAATATGCCAATTCTGCTATTACTTCGTTTGGTATAAGTCCCTTGGTATATTTCATTGGAGATATTCCAACACCGTCATCGACTATACCTAAGTTGTTATGTCCAGATTGAAAATATCTTGCTGACAAAGCTGAGTTGATACCATCAAAAGTTGCTACATCGATCTTTTTTGTGATACTAAGTAAAACATAACCAGGTGCCATATAATCTTGATCAACATCGACTCCTATTGCGAAGTAACCCTCACCTTTTTCATAATATTTATCTATAACCTGTTGTAGAGGCGCATTTGCTGGTAAACCGTAGAAAGACATTCCTTTTTCTTTTGCTGCGTCGATGACACCATTACCTGTTGCACCAGCACATGCAAAGACGATATCTGCGCCGTTGTCGTATTGAGAAAGGGTTAACTGTTTGCCCTTTGCAGGGTCTTCAAAACTGGCAGCGTACCCGATTAAAACTTGGACATTGGAACCATGGATTTGATTGTAGGCTTCAACTCCTGCTCTGTAACCTATTTCATATCTTTTGACCGGGGGTATTTCTATTCCACCAACGAAACCTATCTTACCTGTTTTGGTCATGGCAGCCGCTACGTATCCACCTAAGAAGCCTGCCTCATGTTCTTTGAAGGTGTAAAGGGCTAAATTGTTTGGGACCGTTTGACCTGGAGATGGTTCTATATCTATTCCTATGAAAAATGTATCTGGATATTGAGCGGAGATATTGAATAAGGCATCTGCCATCATAAATCCAACTCCAATTACTACATCTCCTCTTTGAGCTGCGTTGGTTAGATTTGGAATATAATCAGTTTGTTCCTTGGAAATGATTATTTCTCCCTCAACATTTGGAAGTTGATCCATAGCCATTTGAACTCCAGCCCATGTTCCGTCGTTGAAAGACTTGTCTCCCAAACCACCCACATCAGTTACCATAATAACTTTTAAAGCGAAAGAACTTACAAACATTAAACTGATTAAACTAAGAACTAGCAACTTTTTCATGTTTTCCTACCTCCTTTGGGTAAATTTACTTGTTTTTTTGAAAGTAAAAGTTTCTAACAAACAACAGAGAAGTTAAAAGTAATAAAATTATTCCAAATATATAGTTTATAGTGTAGTCAACAGTGTGAATACTAGGATAGCCAGTTTGGCTGAAAACCTGAAGGGGAGTTACTTGTATGAAGCTAAGAATGCTTATTATATACATAGATATTAAAGAAACAAATTTTGTGATTTTCTCTTCAAAAATGACAAGAATCGTTATACTTAAAAAAAACAAAAGAAAGATTTTTGTACCATAAACAGTGTTATAGGCTCTTAAATTTATTTTGTCGACCTTTTCTACGTCAAAAAAGGCTTTTATAGTGGGTAACAAGGGATCGATTAGATCAGTAGATTGAAGGAGTTGGTTTGAAGTTTCTATGAATTTAGATTCGAATTCTGCATCAGAAAATTTTAACACATCGTTGGCTTGGACTTTTAATGCGTCTAACTCATTATAGATATTTCTTTCTGCAATTTCTGATGAATTAACAAAGTCAATAACCTCTTTTGAAAAATCAAGTGGTATACTTCGGTAATTTTGTACTTTATCAATTTTCAAGCCGTCTCTATTTGTTTGAACCGATGATCCTTGTAGGTTTGACAAAACTTGTGAGTTCAAAAGATCAGCTAAAAAAGATGAAAAAGTTGATCTATAAAAAGTGTTGACTTTTGAGTATTCGCTTCCTAAGTATGAATTCAAACTGGATATAGTTTTATGAAATGGAGCATGTGGGTAAACAACAACATCGTTCAATAATTGAGCTTCAAAAGTGGAATTATCAAACTGAGTATTATTTTGCATCAAAAGATCGTAAGAATAATATGAGGGTACGAATAAAGTAAGCAACACCAAGAAAAAGATGGAAAAGTTTATAATTTTTTCTGTAAAATTGGTCTTTTTTCCGAAACTTTTAAAGAGCAAAACGGCTAAAAACAAAAACACAAAAGTAACTATATAGCTTCCATATAGAAAGGAAGATATTGTATCTTTTATAGGATTGTAGAAGATCAGAAGATAGACAAATTCAACTCCAAAAATACTTAAAGCTGTCACCCAAAGATACTTTCTTAAAAATAAGAAAGTTATAAGAATCAAAACAGCATAGATGATAATTCTTATAAAAGAAATATTAGTCCCAGTCTTGCCTTCCTCAATAAATATTTGAGTGACTTGTTGTACTTGGCGGTTGGTTTCATCTATTAGCGAATTGACATAATTGTAAGAGAGCTGATCTATCGCGATTTGGAGTGGCCTTCCAGTTATACCAGATTGTACAAGCTGCTGAATTCCTTGTTCTAAACTTTCTCTATTTTCTAATATTATCTCATTAAATTCAGGATTAGCTTCCCCTTCATATATGTAAAATCTTTTATCTAAAATCTCAGCCTTAGATTCGAATCTTTCAATATTAGTGAAAGGAGCGGTATCAACAATTCCCAAAGAATATATAATAACGTTGCCAAAATAAGTTAAAGCATCATTTTCTAAAGATCTTGTATAATCTTGAACGGTTGCAAAGTAGGCTGGCATAGATCTAATCATCTCTTGTGTAATTTGTTCGCCAGAAAGATCGGATTGAACATACACTAAGAATCCCGCAAAAGCCAATTTTTCTTCAATTGTAGTTAATTGAGACTCTACATTGTCATAAATCTGAGAAAGATAAGTTTGAATATTTGTAGGTCTATCAACGTATTCAGCACTTCCTATCATTTGAGTTCTATAAAATCTATACAATCCTAAATTGTTAAGTTCTTGGAAAAAAGAATTGAATTCTTCGTTGGAAAGATTACCATCACTGTTGTAGGTTTGAATAAGCGATGTATAAACATCTCTAACTGCTTCAACATCGAGGGTGAAAGCTGTTAAAGAAAAAATGACTGTAATTAATAAAATGGCTAATTTCTTCATCTCTATCCTCCAAATTATGTAATTATTTAGAACAACAAATAAATGATTGATTTTATTATATCATTTTTTTTGTAGTTGTTCAACCTTGGATTATCTTAATTATACTTGATTATTAGTAATTATATCCTTTTAAAAACGATTAAAGATGATTAAGAGCTTTTTCATTAAAAAATTAAGGTAATTAAATGTTGATTGAGAAAATCTGATGTGGTAAAATAATCCTATAAAATACTTATAAGAGGAGAGATTGATATTTCAAAAAAATTTCATTTCTTAATGGTTCTATCTATTTTTTTGGCAGCGTCTTTATTTTCAGAATCAATTTTTTTAGAAGTCAACAATTTCAACATTGGGGAAAGAGCATTTCATATAGATTTGGGCAAAAATTACGCGATAATTGCCGATTACCAAGGTACAGCTCATTTTATAGATATCTTTACTTTAGAAAAAATTGAGTTTACACAAGCTATCTTACCTATGGGTGGAGCATTCGATGGAGAATTTTTTTATGTTATTGATAATTACAATAAAGAATTACTAAAAATCAAAAACAACAAGGTGATGCAAAAATTAATCTTAGATTCTAAACCTGTAAATATAAAACTTATAAACAACGAATTGTACATATTAGGCACAAATCCTTTTAAATTATACATTGTCGATTACAACCTGTTTATAAAAAAATCAATGGTCCTTCCTGTGCATAGCCCGTTAATTAGAAATATAGGCAACCAAGTTTTTATACCTTTATTTGATAATTTTCAAAACAACGTGTTTTTAACCGATTTGCTTTTTTTGATTCCTAATAATGATACTTATATTGTAAATTATAACCATATAGAACATCCTATAGATATTGTAGGATCAAATGGAATCATTTATATGGTTTCGTATTACAATGGCAATTTGTATAGGAATGATTTCAGAAAACAGCCTAAAATAGCTCAATTTGGAAGGTACACTACAAACATTGAGATATACAAAAATAATATTGTGGGCAATTCTCTCATGGGTGGTGTTTATTACTACGATCTCTCCTCTGGTGAAACCAACGTTATTTTAGATGATGTACCAATTAGTGATATTTCTGTTTCTCCCAATGGACAATACTTATTCGCTATCTCACATATAGAAAATAAGCTTTTTGTAATTGAGGGTACGAACGTCTATCAAACAATTGATACCTACAATTATCCAATCGACGTTGAGTCTCCTACTGATAATGTAGTTTTGGTACTTTGTACCGATTCTTCGAAGTTGCAGGTTATAAGATACTTTGAATGAGTGTTTTAATATCAAACACCGTTTTTTGTAATTTATCTTTGTATATATCAGAAATTTCTTTGAAATCATAATTTGAAGAAACGGTGTCGTAATAGATAAAGGGTATTTCAGGAGTGCTTTTATAAAAAAAGTTGTAATCTTCCTTTATGTTTTTTAGGACTCTTCTATTCTTAACATTGTTGAAAGTTAATGTTTGCCCAGCAAAAAAGATTCCAGTTAGAGCACTGTGTAAACGATCAGATATAATTATTTTAGATTGAGAAATTTCTTTGGTTATTTTATTTGGGTCTTTAAAAGGGAATTCAGCGGATACCTTGGTTTCTTTTCTAATGTTTTCAACTAATTCATAATTTTTTAATGTGTCTTGGGTTGCATTTATTACTAAAGTGGAAAGTGTATAATGTTCAAAAGTTGATAAGAATTCTGTTAAAAGCTGTAAATCATGTTCTTCTTTCAAACAAACTGATATTTTGTCTGTTTTTTTATAAGTATAATTTAAAAAAGGATATGGTCCTACATCTACACCTAGAGAGATATTTTTATTGTATTTTTTTGCAAAGACATAAGATGTTTCATCTCTCAAATTAGCGTAAAGTTTTGGGTAAGAAAGGATTTTCTTTAATTTTTGGAGGCTTCGTTTTTGGTTAAAAGATCCAAAACCTTGGGATAACAGTAAGATTGTTTTATTAAATTTTTCCCCCAGGTGGGCTATATAGTAATAGTACATAAAACTTCTGTAAGATGTTTCGGATTGAAAAAGGTTTCCTCCTCCAAAAATTATAACATCACTCTCTTTTATAGTTTTACGTATTTCGTAGAAATTGAATCTTGGAACAGTGATTATTTGAAATCTATATTCTTCATCGAATTCCAACTCGTTTTCAAGAGGTAAGAATATAATTCCATCGAATTTTATTTCATTTAATATTTGTAAGAAACTTTTTAACAATAGATCATCTCCATAGTTGCCGTACCCATAAAACCCAATTAAAAAAATTTTTTTCATCTTTTTTCCTCCAAATTAATTATTTAAAAATCATTATTTAGGAAAATGTTGTTTTTGAAAAGAAAAATAAAATAGATAAAATAAAGGTGGGTGAAAATTATTGTTTGATAATATCAATTTTCAGATTATTCCAAATACTATGGATGCATTATCTTTAAGGCAAAATGTGATTTCTCAAAATATAGCAAATTATGAAACACCTGGGTACAAAAGAAAGTACGTTGATTTTGAAAACGAGTTACAAAAAGCGTTGAGTGAAGATTCAGCTTTGACTCTTAAAGTGAATAGAGACCAACACATAAATAATACCTTATCTTTAGGAAAAATTCAACCAAATATTCAAATAGATAATTCCAAATCGCTTAGAGATGACGGAAACAATGTCGACCCCGATATGGAATTGGTAAGAATGACTCAAAATACCTTAAAATACAACACTTTATCCAGATTGACGACCTATGCAATCCAAAGATATGAAACAGCTATTAGAGGTGGTAAATGATGGATGGGTTATTTAAGGTTTTGGATATTGCTGCAAGCGGTATGACAGCAGAAAGATTTAGGTTAGACGTTATTTCTCAGAATTTGGCTAATTCAGATACAACTAGGACAGAAGAAGGTGGACCTTACAGAAGAAAAGCAGTAATCTTTCAAGAAGCACTCAGTGAAAGTACAAATGGAGATAGGAATTTTGGCGGAGTGAAGGTCTCTTCTATAGTAGAGGATCCCTCACCTTTTAGATTAGTATATGACCCTAACCACCCCGATGCAGACGCTGAAGGATACGTTAGTTATCCTAATGTCAATGTATTACGAGAAATGGTCGATATGATGTCTGCCCAAAGAGCTTATGAGATGAATGCAGCGGTTGTAAATTCAGCCAAAAGCATGTACAATTCTGCCCTTGGAATAGGCAGATAAGTAAGGAGGTGAGCATTGATGACAGAAGGTATAAATGGAATAAATGGGATTGACCCCAATAAATTAGCTCCAGAAAAAACTAAACAAGAAGATAAAAATTTAGACTTTTCTAAATTATTAAAAGATGCAATTGAGGAAGTAAATTCAATCCAAAAGAATGCTGATAAAGTTGCAGCAGATTATGCCGCAGGCAATATAACGGATATACATCAAGTTATGATTGCTGCAGAAAAGGCTTCTCTTTCGTTACAATTAACAACAGAAGTTACAAATAGAATCGTTGAAGCATATAAAGAAATAATGAGAATGCAGATTTAATTATGTTTTTTCTCCCTTATAAATATTATCAATTTGATCTTTAAATGGTTGGGTATTTTTACCCAATCTTTTTGTTTTATTATATTTTATTAAAATTTAAAAAAAGTTGATAAAAGTTTGTTATAATTTATGCATATAGTGAAAGGAGGTGATTTTTATGGAAGAAATAATCAAAAGTGCAGAAAAGTACATTGAGGAAAATCCTGAAGTAGATTTAGAAAAGTTGGAAGAATTCTTAAGAGGAATCTACGATGAAAAAGACGTTGATGAGTACTTTGCTCAGATCGGTGAAATTTTATCAGCGATGGAAAATTATTATGAAGATCCTTTAGATCTATTCATTAATGATGATGAAAAAGATAATAAATAAGGGGGAGGGCAAAGTTGACAAAAGAAGAAAGAAGTTGGATTTTGTACGATTGGGCGAATTCCGCGTATTCAGTTGCTATAACCACCGCACTGTTACCAATATTCTTTAAGGATTATGCCGCTGCTCACATGCCAGATTATTTATCGACTGCTTATTGGGGTTATTCATCTACTATAGCAACTTTGATAGTGGCAATTTTGGCACCAATTTTAGGGACATTAGCTGATTATAAGGATTATAAAAAAAGGTTCTTGCTTTTCTTTCTTTTGATGGGTGTTGTGTTTACAGCTTCTTTGTCATTGATTCAAGAAGGACAATGGTTTTTTGCCTTAGTGTTATATGTTTTATCAAGCATAGGATTCTCTGGAGCCAATGTTTTCTACGATTCCTTTTTAACGGATGTAACTTCAAAAGAACGTATGAATTGGGTATCATCTAGCGGTTTTGGATGGGGTTATATAGGTAGTACTATACCATTTTTAATTGGACTTATTTTTATCTTGAATCCTTCATTAATCGGCCTTAAATCTACTACTGCAGCAACAAAGTTGGCATTTGTTATCACTGCAGTGTGGTGGTTTGTTTTTTCAATCCCAATCATGAAAAATGTTAAGCAAACATACTATGTAGAAAAAACGAAAACTCCAATAAAAGATTCTTTTAAAAGGCTCTCGCAATTTTTAAAGAATATGAAAGGCAACAAAAATGTTTTTCTCTTTTTATTGGCATATTTTTTCTATATAGATGGAGTGGATACAATAATAAGGATGTCTTCTTCTTACGGACTTGATGTTGGACTTAACGCCAACGATTTGCTGGTCGCTTTTTTGGTGATACAAATAGTAGCTTTTCCGTTTGCCTTGTTGTATGGAAGATTATCCAAGAGATTTTCTACAAAAAATTTGATATATTTTGCAATTTTTGTCTATACTTTTATCACTGTTTTTGCTTTTTTCTTAGAAACCATTGTCCAATTTTGGATATTAGCTATGTTAGTAGCATCTTCTCAAGGTGGGATTCAAGCTCTTAGCAGGTCACTTTATGGTCGCATGATACCAAAGGATCGATCTGCAGAGTATTTTGGGTTCTACAATATATTTGGAAAATTTTCAGCAATTTTGGGGCCCTTTTTAGTAGGGATCTTCACACAAATTGGGAAGAGTTCTAGATGGGGAGTTGCAAGCTTGCTCTTTTTGTTTATCATTGGAGGAATACTTTTCTATTTTGTAAAAGAGCCTGAAGAAGCGTAAAATTATCGGCTAGAAAGGAGATGCAAATATGGATAGTCACGGTAGTTTCTGTGAATTTCTCGATCTACCACCGTAATGATTGAAAGGAGGAGTAAAATTGAAGGTTGAAGTAAAAGTTGATATAAAAAAATTAATAAACGAAAAGGAGTTTAAACTTCTAAAAGAGTTGTTAAAAGAACAAGAACCCGCAAAAATAGTAGAGATGATTGAAGAATTACCTCACGATGAAAAAATTGTTGTTTTCAGATTTTTGCCTAAAGACACCGCTGCAGAAGTTTTTTCTCAGTTAGAGAAAGATGATCAAATGGAACTACTTTCTCTTTTTAAAGAAGATAAGTTGAAAGAAATAATAGAAAATATGGAACCAGATGATAGAGCTGATCTTTTAGAAGAACTTCCTGCCAACGTAGTAAAGCGCTTACTTGCCCATCTTTCTCCTGAAGAGAGGCAAAACACTGTTATTCTTCTTAATTATCCAGAATACTCTGCAGGAAGGATAATGAACCCAAATTTTTTGGATCTCAAAGAAAGTATGACAGTTAAAGAAGCGCTTAATCATATTAAGGATGAAGGCAATAAAAAAGAGACTATCTACACTTTGTTTGTGATAGATAACACTAGAAAATTGAAGGGGACAGTAGAATTAAAAGATTTGATTTTTTCAGAAGAGAATGAGATTATAAAAAATATAATGAATGAAACCCCAATCTATTCAACGGTTTACGATGATGAGGAAGAAGTTGCAAGGGTCATGCAAGATTATGATCTTTTAGCTATTCCAGTAACAGATAGCGAAAAAAGACTGGTAGGGATAATAACCATTGACGATATTGTAGATGTTTTAGAAGAATCAGCCACAGAAGATATCCAAAAAATGGCAGCAGTAGGAGTAACAGAGACTTCTTATTTTCATACTTCGATTTGGGAACTTGTAAAAAGTAGAGTAATTTGGCTTGGTGCTTTACTACTTTTTGAGAGTATTGCTGTTTTTGTAATTGAAGGATTTTCAGACGTTCTACAGAAAATTACTGTATTAGCAGCATTTATGCCGACCATTAACGCCATAGGCGGAAATACTGGAAGTCAAATGTCTGCTATAGTAATTAGATCAATGGCAGTTGGAGATATTGAAGAGGATGATTTTAAAAAGGTTTTAGGAAAAGAGTTTTTTTCTGGTATAATTTTAGGTATAATTCTAGGAGTAATCATGTTTTTAAGATCAATAGTCAATACTCGAGAACCCTTAATTATGTTGAGTTTATCTTTATCTATAATTATAGTAGTTATGATTTCAAATCTTTTAGGAGCCATACTACCTTTTCTTGCCAAAAAGATACATTTAGATCCTGCTTTGATCTCTGGACCATTTATTTCTACTTTGATGGATATACTAAGTATGTTTTTTTATTTTTCTATTTCCGCGTTACTTCTTAAAGATTTGTTATGAATAACAAACAACAAAAAAGTGAATTAGAACTTGATGGAAGGAACTGATATAATGAACGAAATGGATATTCAAGAGATCACCAAAAAAATTAAAGAATTACCTACGCCTGATTTTATTGTACAAAGAATTATAAACATAGCCAACGATCCCGATGCTGATATAAATGACTTGCATAATATGATCGTTCAATCTCCTGCTTTAACTGCAAAGATTTTAAGACTATCTAATTCGGCTTATTATGCACTACCTAAGAGAGTAACGAAACTAACACAAGCGATAAATCTACTCGGGTTCAAAACGGTAAGGAATTTAGCCTTAAGTATTTTTACCGTCGAGAATTATTTTTCTCAAGAAATACCTTTTTTCAATACACAGCATTTTTGGGTTCACTTGATCTCAACTGGAGTGGCCTCAGAACTTTTAGCAAAATATCTTAATTCCCCTGATAAAGAAGAAGCCTTTATGTGTGGTGTTTTGCATGATCTTAGTAAAGTAGTAATGGCCCATATCATGCCCGATGTTTTTGAGATGGTCATTAAAGTTGCTCAACACGAAAAAATTTCTTTTTTTCAGGCAGAAAATATGTTATCAACTTATTCACATCAGCAAATTGGTAAAAAGCTTTTTGAAAATTGGAATATGTCGGACTTAGTCATAGCAACCGCTACCTATCATGATAATCCCTTAGAGTCTAGTAATGAAGAAGCAAAAAAATTATTGTATATTGTAAATGTTGCGAATATAACTACCAATTTGTATTTTTATGGTTATTCGGGATGCTTCGATATTCCTGAGGTTGATTTAAAGGTTTGGAACTTTTTGGGATTAAATTATAATAAATATTCCAGTTATTTTGAAGAATTCAAAGATATTATTAAAAGGTCTCCTGAGTTTACGAATATGAAAGAAGTGTTCGATGATATGGAGGTGACATCTGATGGCTCAGTATAGAAGAGAAATGCTTGAGTCTGAAATGAAAAAATTAATTACCCAAGGTTTTTCTCAATTAAAGGATCCTAGATTAAAAGACAAATTTATTGATATAAATATGGTACGTCTATCAAAAGATAAATCTTATTTAGATGTATATGTTTCATCCCTCGATGAAGATGTTGATGCTATTATCGAAATTCTAAACGACGCAAAGGGTATGTTTAGAACTCTTATCGCAAAAAATATTAAAATGTTCAAAGCCCCCGAAGTAAGGTTCCATAAAGACGAAGGTATTGAAGCAAGTATAAGAATAAATAAACTAATAGAGAAAATAGAGAAAAACGAGGAGAGTAAATGAAAAGTGGCTTTTTAGTAATCAACAAACCAAAGGGTATTACTTCCCATGACGTTGTCTCAATAATCAGAAAAAAACTTGGAATTAGGAAGATTGGTCATGCTGGTACTCTTGATCCCTTTGCTACTGGGGTACTAGTTGTAGGAATAAATAAAGCTACAAGACTATTAGAATTTTTCCAAACCGAAAAAAAGACATACTATGTAAAAGCTGAATTGGGGATCGTTACAGATACTTTTGATATAGAAGGAAAAGTACAAGAAAAGAACGAAGTTACTCAGCAACACATCTCTAATTTAAAAGACATATGTTTTTCATTTGTGGGGGAATATTTGCAAGTTCCTCCTGCATATTCGGCTAAAAAATATAAAGGTAAAAAGCTTTATGAATATGCGCGTGAAGGTAAAATAATTAATCTTCCTCCAAAAAAAGTAAAAATATATCAGCTTTCAAATTTTTCACAAGAAGGACAAGAATTTAGTTTTAATGTAGAAGTAAATTCTGGAACTTACATAAGATCATTAATCATGGATATAGGATATGCTTTAGGATGTGGAGCTGTTACCAAAGAACTTTGTAGAATAAAGAGTGGTAAGTTTGAATTAAAAGATAGTATTCTGTTAGAAGAAGTTTCGTTGGAAAAAATGTTAAAAATGGATGAGGCTTTAGATCTCCCTTACGTTAAGATTAATAACGGTCAACAAGTCATTAAAGGGTACCAAATTTATAAAGATAATATTTTAGAATTTTCTAATTTCAACAAAAATGATTACGTTAAAATATACGATGAAAAAGGGTATTTTTTAGGAATAGGTAAAGCTGAAAAAAAATCAACATTTTTAAAAACTCTCTTTAAAGAAGAAGAAAGAAACGATAGAATAGTAAAAATAAATAAAATTCTGTACGAGGTGACATAAAATTGTACGCACTCACAATCGGAATCTTTGATGGTGTACATAAAGGCCATCAATATATATTGAAAAATACTCTCCAACTTGCAAATAATTTACGGTTTGACCCCTTGATTTTGATGTTTAGATATCCTCCTGAAAAGTATATTGGAGGTTTTGAAGGCCTTATCCTACCTAGTTGGAGAAGAAAACAAATCTGCGAAGATTTGGGATTTAAGGTTGAAGTAAAAGATTTAGAAGAAGTATGGGGATTACCCCATGAACAATATCTTGAAGAATTGATGAAAAAGGGTGTAAAAGCAATAGTGTGCGGTGAAGATTTCACCTTTGGGAAAGATGCCTTAGGCGATGTGGAATATTTACAAGCTGTTAGTCAAAGCAAAGGTTTGGTGGTCAAAGTACTGAAAGATTTAAAAAGTCAAGGAAACAGGGTTAGTTCTTCCGCAATAAAAAGAGAGCTAAAATCAGGTAATATTAAGACGGCAAATGAAATGCTTGGAAGGCCTTGGACTCTGGAAGGTACAGTCTATGAAGATAGGCATCTAGGGTTTAAACTTGGCTTTCCAACTGCAAATATTAACGTTTGGGAAAAAGAGAAAATCATATTACCAAAGTTTGGTGTTTACATTGTAAAAGGATATGTAAAGGGACGATCAGGTTTCTTGTGGGGTTTAATGAATGTCGGTTTAAGGCCAACTTTTAACGAATATAAAAAAATCCCGAAAGTTGAAGTTTATTTTTTGGATTTTTTTGGTGATCTATATGGTGATTATATTGTTTTAGATGTAATTGATTTTTTGCGGGACGAGGTAAAATTTAAAAATGAAAGAGAATTAATTGCTGCTATGGAGAAAGATGAAGATCAAGCTAGAAAGATTATACAGAAACATTATATATAGAAGGGAGATGAACTGTTTTGCCTACTTGGGATTTAACGTTTTTTTATTCTTCACCCAAGGACTCACAAATTAATGAAGATTTCGAAGAAAGCTTGAGAAAAATCAAAAAGTTACAGCAGCAATATTATGACAAACTATCTGACCCTTCTTTGACGCCAAGTGAGTTGAAAAATTTCTTCCAAGAGTTTGAGAAAATTTTAAAAATGCATAATTTTACTTACCAGTATTGTCACTTACTTTATGATTCCAACACCCAAGATGAAACTGCTCAAAAACTCTATGCCACGGCTAAAGATTACGATTCAAAGATAGAAATGGAATCATCCTTTTGGAAGCCGAGGTTATTGAAGCAAAGTGAAGAGAAATTAAATGAATTGATGCATGACCAGGAATTGAAAGATTACACTCATGTGATTCAACGGCTTATTAAATCAAAAAATCATATCTTGAGTGAAGATGCCGAAAAGGTATTAGCTGCTATGTACAACTCATCACGTGGAGGCTTTGAAGAGCTATATGGTCGGTTAACAAGTTCATATACTTTCAAGTTAGAGATCGATGGGGAAATCAAAGAATTAACCGATCCACAAGTAAGGGCTTTAAGAAGAAAACCTGATTTAAAATTAAGACGTCAAGCAATGAAAGAATTCTTTAAAAAGTATGACGAAGATAGCCTCATCTTCGAAAAAACATACAATTCTATCGTAAAAAATTACAACACAGAGGCTAATTTGAAAAACTTCCAAAGGCCGATTTCTATGAGAAACTTGAACAACGAAGTTGAAGATGAAATTGTGGAAACCGTTATAAAGGTCACCACTGACAGAACGCCTATGGTTCACCAATATTACAGATGGAAAGGTAAAAAGTTGGGTATAGAACAAACGCTTGCTGATATCTATGCGCCTTTAACAAACGTGGAAAAAGAATATTCTTTTGAAGAGGCACAGAAGATTGTTTTAGATTCATATTACGAGTTCGATGAAGAAATTGGAGAAATTGCTGAATCTTTCTTTAAAGAAAAAAGAATCGATGCTGAAATAAGAAAAGGTAAAAGAGGTGGAGCTTACACATCTTATGCGCTTCCAAATAAAAAACCTTTTATTTTGTTGAATTTTACAGGGACTCTTGCCGATGTAGGTACTTTGGCGCATGAGTTGGGACATGGGATACATGGAACTTTAGCCTCTGAACAAAACATTTGGAATTATCACCCTCCTTTAACGATGGCGGAAGTTGCCTCTGTCTTTGGTGAGATGTTGGTTATTGACAAGATACTACCCACTCTTTCAGAAGAAGAAAGAACGGGGTACCTGGCATCAAATATTGAAGGAATGTTTTCGACGATGTTTAGACAAAATATGATCGCCAGATTCGAAATATCATCTCACAATTTGATAGAACAAAATGGAAGTGCAAGTTGGAAAGAACTTGCAGAACTGTATAAAAAAGAATTAGAAATAATGTTTGGTGATTCAGTAATAATACCAAAAGAATATTACTATGAGTGGGCAAGTATACCTCATATCTTTAGAACACCTTTTTACGTGTATGCATACAATTTTGCTAATTTATTAGTCTTAGCTTTATACCAACAGTACAAGGTTGAAGGAAAATCTTTTGTACCGAAATACAAAGAGTTGCTTAGAAGTGGTGCAAAAGATTCACCTAAAGAATTACTAAAAAAAATTGGGATTGACATTTCAAATAAAGATTTTTGGGAAAAAGGTTTTGAATTCATAGAAAGGGAATTTATTAGCAAATTAGATTGAATTAAGTTAACCAAATTTAACATGTTTTTAAATAATGGATTTAATCCAAGGGAGAATTTATCTTGGTTCCTAAAATTATAATAACTACGCATAAAAATGCTGATTTTGACGGTTTTGCTGCATGTGTTGCGGCATCATTAATATATGAAGATGCTATTATTGTACTTGAAGGAGAACCTCAGCAAAATCTTAAGGAATTTTTGAATATATACGATATTCCATACGAAAAGGAAAATAATTTTATAAAAGATTATCAAGAAGAAATAAAAAACCACAAGTTCGAAAAAGTTGTGATTGTAGATACTGCGGATATCAATAGAATTCCTGAATTTATAAAATCTCTTATTGAGCAAGGAATAGAAGTTGACATATATGATCATCATCCAGAGTTAAAGGAGCAAAATATCAAAGGTAATAATTATTCAAAAGAAGTAGGTAGTGCCACAACATTAGTTGTTCAAAAATTATTAGAAAGCAAAATAGTTCTTCCTGATACTTATGAAACTCTTTTTTTAATAGCAATTCATGAAGATACTGGAAATTTTGTATATTCTACAACAACGTCATTGGATCATCAAATCTCTGCAGAATTATTAAAAGGCGGTGCCAGGATAGAAGAGGTAGAAGAGTTTGTTTCGTTAGAAATGACAAAAGAGCAAAAAGAACTTTTTGACAAACTCTATAACAATGTTCAAGAGCTTACCTTGGAGGAAATAACAATACATATCGCTTATTCTGAAATCGACAAATTTATAGGTGGGTTAAACGTTATAACCCACAAATTGTTTGAAACTCTTACTCCGGATGTTTTGTTTATTGTTGTAAAAATGGGCAAAAGCATTTATATAGTTGCAAGATCAAGGATTGAAGAAATAGATTTAAATAAAATACTATCTTTATTTGGTGGCGGAGGTCATAAAAAAGCTGGTTCAGCTAAAACAAAAGGTCTTAGAATACAAGAGGTTATTGACAAAATTAAAAAAGAGTTAAAATCTTCTTTTGTCCCAGTTTTAAGAGCAAAGCATATTATGTCATCTCCCGTAAGAACCATATTATCATTTGAAACGGTTGAAAGGGCTCATGAATTGATGTTTCAAACAGGACATTCTGGCCTCCCAGTAATTTCTGATAATAAATTAGTGGGTATTGTAACTAAAAAAGACATAGAAAAAGCAATGAAACATGGTTTAAAAAATGCACCTGTTAAAGCTATAATGAGTACTAACTTAAAAGTTGCTGATGTAGAAACCTCATTGAATCAAGTGAGAAGGATCATGGCAGAAGCAGACATCGGAAGGATTCCCGTTTTAAAAGATGGTATACTTGTTGGTATAATAACTAGAACAGACCTTTTGAGGGCAACTAACGGAGTTTTTAATTTTTCACTTAGCCCAATTTTAGAAGAAAAGTATAAATCGCAAAATCTAAAAAAAGAAATGGAAAAAATTCTACCCACATCTATTCTTAATCTTCTAAAACTTATTGGCTTGTATGGGAATGAGTTGGGGTTAAACGTATATGTAGTAGGAGGATTTGTCAGGGATCTTTTGCTAGCGATTAGCTCTAAATCAAACGGTACAAAGTCAATACCCTACGATATAGATGTAGTAGTGGAAGGGGATGGTTTGTTATTTGGTAAATATGTTGCTAAACAATTGAGAGCAAAATATATTGAACATCCTAAATTTCACACCTGCTCAATTTTTTATAGAAATGGGGAAAATAAGATAATAAGGATTGATATTGCAACCGCCAGAACAGAATATTACGAAGAAGCAGGAGAATTACCAAAGGTGGAATTATCAACTATTAAAAAAGATTTATACAGAAGAGATTTTTCTATAAACGCCATGGCCATAAAACTTAATTCGGGTTCCTTTGGAATACTGATGGATTTTTTTAATTGTAAAAAAGATCTTGAAGAAGGCAGAATCAGGATACTTTATCCACTCTCTTTTATCGAAGATCCTACTCGAATATTGAGAGCTATAAGGTTCGAACAAAGATTTGGTTTTGAAATTGAGCCTAACACCTTAACAAAATTAGAAGAAGCTGTGGAAAATGGATATTTGGAAAAAGTGACTGGAATGAGAATAAGAGAAGAATTAGAAAAAATATTAGAAGAACCTGAACCAATGAAAGCAGTAAAAAGAATGGGTAAACTGAAAATAATTTTCCACTTGTTCGAAAAAACTTACTATTCTCCCACATTAGTAAAAGATTTGGAAAAACTTTTTGATGTTAAGGGATACTTTAAGGCTAACTTACCAAGTTATCTGAATAAAGTCAGACTATTCCACCTAGTTTTAGATGTTCTACTGCAATACACTCCAGAAGAATCTCTCAAAAAAATTAGTGAAAGATATGGATTACCGAAAGATTTTATTAAGAATTTAATGCAAGTGAAAAACGTATATAGTGAAATTTCCAAAGATTTAAATGACAAAGAAAAAATATTAAAATTGTCATATTTCTATGAAAAAACCAACGGTTTTCAAAATGAACAACTAATTTTTTTAGCTGTAAAACTTCCAGAAGAATTATTGGAAAAATACTATGAATATTTACGAAAGATTGAGAAACTAAAACTCTCCATCACGGGGAAAGATTTACTAAAGAAAGGATACGAAGGTGTTCAAATTAAAGCAAAGTTAGAAGAAATAAAGAAAAAACTCTTGAATTGCGAAATACAACCTGGCGAAGAAAAAAATTTGATATAAATTTGACAATTCAATTTTTTTATGTTATAATCCCTAAAATTTAGCAAAAGGAGTTTTTTGAATTTATGACTAATTGTGAAAAAAATTTCATTTCTTATAATCAAATAAATTTAAATAACAATAGGAGGCGCCCATGTAGCCGGTGGATCATAAGCACCGGTAATGGGTGCTTATGAGGTTGGGAGATGGTTATTCTCCTAATTGAGTTTTAATCCATGCGGCTACATCTTTTAAGATGTAGCCGTTTTTTTTAGAGTTTCTAAAGACAGTAAGTTCAAAAGAATAGAGCTAATCGGTGATATGTCAAGAGGTAAAAATCAAAAAAATTGTTAAAAATTAGCGTAACTGACAATACCCATACTTTCAGAAAAACACAAAATAGGCTTGAAAACACAAAAAGATTCACTTGTATCTATTCACCTTAGTAATTCGAATAGATTCGATTTTTGCTCAGCAATGCAAAAATCATGCGAACCAACTTACGAGCCGTGAGCGCGAGGGCTCTTTTGTGTTGATGAGTGGTAACCTCGTAGTATTTTTTCCGATAATACTTTTCGAACTCAGGGGTATAATTTTTAACGGAGCTAGCTGCTTCGATAAAATAGTATCGAAGATACGGGTTACCTGTTTTAGTCATTTCTGTCTCATCAGAGGAATAATTCCCTGATTGCCGTTTTCTCCATGTCAGTCCTGCAAATTTAGCTAAACTATCGTGAGATTGAAAGGAAGCTATCGTACCTATCTCACTGATAATACCAGAGGATATAACAGGACCGATACCCTTGACAGAGATGAGTGATTGATATTCTATGGGATTAAGCCCTTTTACCGTTTTTTCAATAGCCTTATCAACGGTTTTTATTTCATTTTCCAAGGCTTTTATTACGTTGAAGGAAGAAGAGATAGCGATATTCAAAGGTTCATAAGCCATTTTGTCTAATCTGTACGAATTCTTGGCTGCTTGTTTAAGAAGTGTTGCAACCTTCACGGGATCTTTGAATCTGTTTTTACTTTTTTTCATAACGAACTGAGTTAAATCATCGATGGGTTTGTAAACTATCTCATCCAAAGAGTAGAACTCAGTCAAAGCAGCACAAGACGTAGCACCATATATATCGGAAAAGGGCTTATCCCTATTATTCACAGCCAATTCACTGAATTTCAGATAAATGTTGGAAAGCATCCAATTCTTTTCAGAAACGAGTGTTTGAACCAAATGGAACCTATGGCGTGTGAGCCTTTGTAAAGCCAAAAACTGAGAACCACGCCAAGGGGAAGAAGAAATCTTGCCACATCTAGCGAAATCGGCTATGACGTAAGCGTCCAAATGATCTGTTTTATCGATATCGACAAAAGTCTTTTTGTAATTGGCGGTAGTTTTTGGATTAAGCTGATACACAAGAGGCTTAAAAGGCAAAAGTTTCTTATTGGTTGACAGAAAATTGGCTATGTGAGTGCTGTAAAAAGAAGTAGCTTCCAAAGCGATAACGACATAATCAAGGTTGTTAGAAACAAGGCAATTGGCGATAGCCTCAGCGATGTATTCAGCACCTATTCTGTTATTTTTAGTTTCAAAATCAAGGAGTTTGTTGTTTTGAAAATCAATTGCACAAACTGTATTAGTTAGAGAACTCACATCGATACCGACGAATAAAGTAGATAAAACGTCGTAATTCATAGTTATTTCACCACCTTTCGAATAAAGATAAAGGATGAAAGAAAGAGATGCCCTAATCTTAGCAGCCAAAGGCAACCTCGCGCTCTATGAGCATCCACCAATGAAAAATAGCCTTGCTGATGGCCTAATCAAAGGTGATGCAGTAATCGGTTAGCAAGTTGACTGCTAAGTCAGGAAGCAAGCTCTAAAAGCAACGGCCAAAAGGTCTTGCAAGGAGGAGGGGAATCTTCCCTCGCTAATCATCCTGGTACTATTTTAGCATTAGGGCATCTCTTTACAAAAGAAATAATGAAAAAGAGAAAAAAACAGATTTTTAGTACCTTTTTTTAAGTTTCATATCCATACATATTATACGAGGGAGGTTAGTGTATGGAAAGTACGGAAATAATGCAAGAAGGTATTGTTTTACCATTGGGTTTTAAAGTCTGGGGAATTCACTGTGGAATCAAGAAGCTCAAAAAAGATTTAGGACTGATATACTCAGAAAAAAAGGCTAATGCCTCAGCCGTTTTTACCACGAATAAAGTTAAAGCGGCTCCAGTTATTTTGAGTATGGAGAACATTAAGGATAACGAAATACAAGCTGTTATTGTGAATAGTGGTAACGCAAACGCTTGCACTGGTGTAAAAGGATATTCAGATGCGATAAGCATGGCAGAAAAAACCGCTCAGATCTTAAATTTAAAGTCAGAAGATGTATTTGTAAGTTCAACAGGTGTTATAGGTGTTCCATTGCCAATTGAAAAAATTTTAAACGGCATAGAATCATTTGAAAAAAATATTGATTTAGCAAATGATGATCTTGTAAGTTTCGCACAGGCGATAATGACTACAGATACCTTCCCAAAAATTAACTCTACACAAGTTGTGATTGGTGGTAAAAAGATCACAATAACGGGGGTTGCCAAAGGTTCAGGTATGATTCATCCCAATATGGCTACAATGTTGTCTTTCATCTTGACAGATGCAAACATTTCTAAATCAGCCTTGAATAAGGCTTTAAAGCAATCAGTTAATGATTCTTTCAATTTGATAACGGTTGATGGCGATACAAGTACCAACGATACGGTTCTTATTTTGGCTAATAAGCAGGCTAAAAACGAAGAAATTACAGAAGATTCTCACGAATACAATTTATTTCAAAAAGCCCTTTATGAAGTAGTTGAAAATTTAGCAAAAAAAATTGTGATAGACGGGGAAGGTGCTACTAAATTTTTTGAGGTACAAGTAAAAAACTCAAAGACGAAAGAAGATGCTAAATTGATCTCAAGGTCCATAGCCAAGTCTAATCTAGTAAAAACAGCAATTCATGGAGAGGACGCTAATTGGGGAAGGGTGTTAGCGGCCGCTGGTTATTCAGGAGGAAACTTTGATCCCAATAGAGTAGATGTCTGGTTTCAAAGTTGTGTAGGAAAGATTCAACTTTGTCAAGATGGTCATTTTATTGAGTTTAACGAAATTAAAGCAAAAGAAATTCTAGGTGAGAAAGAATTGAAAATTATTGTAGATTTAAAAGATGGTGAAGAGAGTGCTATTTCTTGGGGATGTGATCTTAGTTACAAATATGTAGAAATAAATGGAGGGTACAGAACATGATAAAAACTGAAAAGTTTTCCGATGAGATATCTAAAGCGGAAGTTTTGATCGAAGCTTTACCCTACATAAAAAAATTTGCAGGAAGTATTGCTGTTATTAAGTTTGGTGGTAACGCTATGAAAGACCCACAAATTAAATCGATGATCGCAAAAGATATCGTACTTATGAAATATGTTGGGTTGAATCCTGTTATCGTTCATGGCGGAGGACCAGATATCAATAAAATGCTTGCAAGTTTGAATATAGAAACAAAATTTGTAAATGGATTAAGGGTAACTGATGAAAAAGTTATGGAAATAGTAGAGATGGTGTTGGTTGGTAAGGTAAATAAAGAGATTACATCGTTGATAAATAAAATAGGGGGAAAGGCTGTTGGATTGAGTGGGAAAGACGCAAATTTATTGTTGGCAGAAAAAGATTTGTCCCAAGGGGATTTGGGTTATGTTGGTAAGTTAATAAATGTGAATAAAGAGGTAATTTTGAATTTAACTGAAAAAGATTATATCCCCGTAATCGCGCCTTGTGCAATTGGGAAAGATTGGAAAACTTATAACGTTAATGCCGACATGGCGGCAGGTAAAATTGCTTCCTCTTTGAAGGCGGATAAATTTGTTTTATTGACAGATGTAGAAGGCATCTTGAAAAACAAAGAAGATGAAGAAAGTGTGATTTCAAGACTGTCATATAGAGAAGCAAAAGATTTATTGAATTCTGAATTTATTACTGGTGGAATGATTCCTAAGTTAAAATGCTGCATCCAAGCGTTAGAAGACGGAGTGAAAAGAGCACACATAATAGATGGAAGAATTCCCCATGCTTTACTTTTAGAAATATACACAGACAAAGGTGTGGGAACTATGATAGCGAAGGAGGTTTACGATAATGACAATCTCTGAAGATAAAAAGTATGTAATGAATACTTATTCAAGATTTCCTATAACTTTAGTTCAAGGGAAAGGTATAAAGGTTTGGGATGAAAACGGTAAAGAGTACTTAGATTTTGTAGCTGGGATCGCCGTTAATGCTTTGGGGCATTCTCATCCTGCAGTTGTTGAATCAGTAAAATCTCAAGTTGACAAATTGATCCATATTTCTAACCTCTATTGGAATAGTAATCAAATACAGTTAGCCAAGATGATCTGTGAAAAATCGTTTGGGAAAAGTGCCTTTTTTTGCAACAGTGGAGCAGAGGCGAATGAAGCTGCGATTAAGTTAGCAAGAAAATATGGAAACACTAAGTACAATGGGCGAAGATACAAAATTATCACGGCAAAGAACTCATTTCATGGAAGAACCTACGGTGCATTGACGGCAACAGCCCAGCCAAAATATCACAAGAACTTCGAACCTCTATTGGAAGGATTTGAAAGCGTAGAGTACAACGATATAAATTCACTAAAGTCGGCCATTGATGAAAATACATGTGCTGTAATGTTAGAAGTTATTCAAGGTGAAGGGGGAATAAACGAAGCAAAAGATGAATATCTTCAACAAGTTAGAAAACTTTGTGATGAGAACGATCTGCTTTTAATTTTTGACGAAGTTCAAACAGGGATAGGAAGAACCGGAAAACTTTTTGCCTATGAACATTCTGGAGTGGTACCCGATGTGATGACCCTTGCGAAAGCCTTAGGTGGTGGTTTCCCCATCGGTGTGCTTGTTGTGAATGAAAAAGCTGACGTATTTACACCCGGGGATCATGGATCGACATTTGGTGGGAATCCATTAGCCTGTGCAGTTGGCATGGCTGTTATGAGAAACGTTGCACAAGAATCTTTTCTGAATACTGTGAAAGAAAATGGTGAATTTTTCAAAAATCAATTATTAGCAATGAAGGAAAAACATTCGATAATTGATAAGGTTAAGGGAAAAGGTTTGATGATTGGAGTCAAGTTAGACATAGAAGAAGGCAGTGATATAGTAAAAAAAGCTATGGAAAAAGGACTTTTGATAAATCTTTTAAGCCACAATGTTTTAAGATTTGTTCCTCCTCTTATAATCACAAAAGATGAGATAGCCAAGGGTATGAATATTCTCGAAGAAGTTTTTGTAGAAATGGGGTATTAAGATGAAAGGATTTATAAAGTTAAATGATTCTACCATTTTTGAAGGAGAAATTATAAGTAAAAAAGATTTTGGACAAGGCGAAGTTGTCTTTAACACGTCTATGACTGGATACGAAGAATCAATAACGGATCCGTCTTATGCAGGAGAAATACTGGTAATGACCTATCCATTGATCGGAAATTATGGTGTAAATTTAGAGAATTTACAGTCAAAAAGCCCCACCATCAAAGGTTTGATAGTTAAAGATTACTGTCAATTTCCCTCTCATCACACATCTCAGTATTCACTTTTAGATTATTTAAACCAACATGAAGTGCCTATTTTAAGTAAAGTAGATACAAGGGCCCTTACGAAAAAGTTAAGGATAGAAGGTAGTATGAATGGTGTGATAACCACAGAGGAGGATTTTGAAGTTCCAACTTCCAATGAGAATTTACTTGATAGCGTTTCAACAAAGGAAATTTATAGAATTCAAGGGAACGGTCCAAAGATAGCCTTAATAGACTTGGGAGTTAAGAAAAATATAGTAAACCAGCTCAAATCTAAAGGTTACGATCTTTACGTTTTTCCATATAACAGTAGTAAAAATGATGTAGATAAAGTTCAACCAGATTTAGTATTATTCTCCAACGGCCCCGGTGATCCAAAAAAGGCAAAAGAAGCAATACTTTTAGCTAAGGGGTTTATAGGTGAGAAACCACTTTTTGGAATTTGTTTAGGTCATCAAATAATATCTTTGGCGTTGGGTTTTAATACTGTAAAAATGAAATTTGGTCATAGAGGTACCAACCATCCTGTGAAGAATTTATTGAATAATAAATGTTATATCACTTCTCAAAACCACGGTTATATGGTTGAAAAAGAGTCAGTGAAAAACAAAGATGTAATAATCACCTACATCAATTTAAACGATCATAGTATCGAGGGAATTATGCACAAGAAGTATCCCATTTTTACTGTTCAATTTCATCCAGAAGGTGGGCCTGGGGTTCACGATACAACTTTTATTTTTAAAAAAATCAAAGATTCAATCTATAGAAACTAAAAACATACTTCCGGGGAGGTCAACAATGCCAAAAAAACGCGAAATAAAAAGTGTTTTAGTGATAGGTTCTGGACCAATAATAATAGGTCAAGCTGCAGAATTCGATTATTCAGGAACCCAAGCTTGTAAATCTTTAAAAGAAGAAGGATGTAAAGTAATATTGGTAAACAACAATCCTGCAACTATTATGACTGATACAGAAATAGCAGATGTAGTTTATATGGAAAACCTTGAAATGGATACTTTAATTTCCATTATAGAGAAAGAAAAACCCGATGGGATTTTAGGAACATTGGGAGGCCAAACAGGCTTAAATCTAATTATCCAACTAAAAGATAGTGGAATTATCGATAAATACGATATTCAAGAATTGGGAACATCGGTTGAATCCATAAAAATAGCAGAAAGTAGAGAATTATTTAAAAGAAAAATGCAAGAAATTGAAGAACCTATCGCTGAAAGCCTCACGGTGTCGACAGTATCCGAAGCCATAAATTTTGCTAACAAAGTTGGGTATCCTTTGATAATACGCCCAGCATACACTTTAGGAGGAACAGGTGGTGGATTTGCTTACAACGAAGAGGAGTTAATAGAATTTGTAGAGAATGGGTTGAAAAAGAGCATGATGAAAGAGGTCTTAATAGAAAGATCCTTATTGGGTTGGAAAGAGATCGAATACGAATTGGTTAGGGATTCTTTTGATAATTGCATCACCGTATGTAATATGGAAAATTTTGATCCTGTAGGAATTCACACCGGAGATAGTATAGTTGTTGCACCTTCTCAAACGTTGACAGATCAAGAACATCAAATGTTAAGGGACTCATCCATTAAGATAATAAAAGCTTTAAAGATAGAAGGTGCTTGCAATATTCAATTTGCCCTCAATCCTTATAACGAAGAATATCGAGTTATTGAAGTGAATCCTCGTTTGAGTAGATCCAGTGCCTTAGCGTCCAAAGCAACGGGGTATCCTATAGCAAAAATTGCTACAAAAATCGCAATAGGATTTTCTTTGGATGAGATAAAAAATCCCGTTACTGGAAAAACAACAGCTTTTTTTGAACCATCTTTAGATTATGTTGTCACAAAGATCCCCCGCTGGCCTTTTGATAAGTTTTATCAAGCTGATAAAAAGATAGGTACACAAATGAAATCCACTGGTGAAACGATGGCACTTGGGCGTACCTTTGAAAGTTCTTTATTAAAGGCGGTACGCTCTCTTGATATGAAAATTAAAGGCTTGAGAATTAAAGAGGTTCAAAAAGAGAGCGATGAAGAATTAGTAGAACATTTACAAATTCCGAACGAAAAAAGATTGTTTCATATTGCCGAAGCACTTAGAAGAGGTTATAAGGTTTTTGATATTCATAGATTAACCTTCATAGACGAATGGTTTTTAGAAAAAATAAAAAACATCGTCGATTTTGAAAATACTATTAGATTCTCCCAATTGAATTACGACCTATTACTTGAAGCAAAGGGTCTTGGCTTTTCAGACCAAGAAATATCTGAATTAAACGGGTTACAAGAAGATCAAGTTAGAGAATTGAGAAAAACCTATGCTATTACTCCGTCATACAAAATGGTTGACACATGTGCAGCGGAGTTTGATTCAGTAACACAATATCTCTACTCAACTTATGGTGAAGAGGACGAAATAGAGGTTCACAAGGACATAAAAAAAGTCATAGTTATAGGTGGAGGACCGATAAGGATCGGACAAGGGGTGGAGTTTGATTATTGTACAGTTAAAGCTCTATGGGCATTAAAAGAAAAATGTATCAAATCAATCATCATAAACAACAATCCTGAAACCGTCAGTACAGATTTTGATACAGGTGATAGATTGTACTTCGAACCCCTTACTCAAGAAGATGTTTTGAATATCATAGAAAAAGAAGATCCAATGGGGACAATGGTCATGTTTGGAGGGCAAACAGCTTTAAATCTAGGTGAAGAACTTGAAAGACATGGAATCAAAATCTTGGGAACATCATATGAGCATATTGATTTGTGTGAAGATAGAAAAAGATTTTCACTGTTGCTAAAAGAGTTGGAGATCAATCAGCCTCGTGGTGGGTACGTTACTTCATTTGATGAAGCTAGAGAAATTGCTAAGCGTTTAGGGTTTCCTCTTTTAGTTAGACCCTCTTATGTGATTGGAGGACAATCTATTGAAAAGGTTAATTCCGAAGATGAATTATTCGAGTACTTATCACATGCTTTAGACTTATCACCCAATAGACCAGTTCTAATAGATGAATACATAGAAGGAGTAGAAGTTGAAGTTGATGCCGTCTCTGATGGAGAAAATGTATTAATTCCTGGAATAATGGAACATATTGAAAAAGCGGGAATTCATTCAGGTGACAGTTTTGCCGTATTTCCTGCCAAAACCTTGTCAGAATTAGAAGAGAAAGAAATTGTGAGATACGTTGAAAAAATATCCAAAGCGGTGAAAGTTAAGGGTTTAATAAACATTCAATTTATCGTGAAAGAGGGAAAAGTTTACGTTATTGAAGTGAATCCTAGGGCTTCAAGAACGGTTCCGATAATCAGTAAAGTAACAGGAATTCCAATGATAAAACTGGCAGTTGAAATTGCGTTAGGTAATAACTTGAAAGAACTTGGGTATTATGAACCTTTTTATCTAAAAATCCCATATACGGTGGTTAAAGCGCCAATATTTTCATTAGAAAAATTGCCAGGTGTTGAAGTTGCCTTAGGTGCAGAGATGAAATCTACAGGGGAAACTCTTGGCATCGATTTCGACTATCATAATGCGATGTATAAGGCTTTTAAAAGTGCTCATTTGGATGTTCCTTCTACGGGTAATGTACTATTATCATTTCCAGAAAAAGAAGTGAGTGGAAGTAAAAGTTTTGTTAAATATCTTCAAAGCTGTGGATACGAATTGTGGGGAACTACTGGGACAGCAGAAGCCTTCAAATTGATGGATATTACAATAAAAGAGATAGATCACCAAAAATCATTAGAGTTAGTAAAGAAAGGTTATTTTTCAATGGTTATTAATTTACCTACAAAAGGTAAAAACGTATCCAACTTTGGATTCAAATTAAGAAGAACGTCTTTAGAAAACGGCATTCCTCTATTTACAGCATTGGAAACAGCTCAAAAATCAATTGAAGCAACAAAGAATTGCAAAATCGGAAAAAATAATGTACAGTCCTTGAACGAATACGTAGGTTATTATCATAATCTACAAAAAAATTTTCAAATATCAAAAAGAGGTGATTTATTTATGAAAACCGGGGAAAAGGTAGTATTGGCATATTCAGGAGGGTTAGATACATCTGTAATCATACCATGGTTAAAAGAAAAGTATAATTGTGAAATTATTGCAGTATGTATTGATGTAGGTCAAGGAGAAGAAACACATGTTATCGAGAAAAAAGCTCTTTCAAGTGGTGCAAGTAAGGTTTACGTAGAAGATGTTGTGGAAGAATTTGTAACCGATTATATTTTTCCCACCTTAAAAGCTGGAGCAATCTACGAGGGTAAATACTTGTTGGGAACATCCTTTGCAAGACCTCTAATGGCAAAAAAACTAGTTGAGATTGCCCAAAAAGAAGGTGCAAATGTTATTGCTCATGGTTGTACGGGTAAAGGTAACGATCAAGTAAGATTTGAAGTATCTATTAAGGCATTAGATCCTTCTATAAAAATTATTGCTCCTTGGAGAATATGGGAAATTAAGTCTAGGGAGGAAGAAATTGCCTATGCCCAAAAGAAGGGAATTCCAATATCTATAACCAAAGAAAAAATATACAGTGTAGATAAAAATATATGGCATATAAGCCATGAAGGCGGAGATTTAGAGGATCCTTGGAATGAACCTAAAGCTGAGTTATTCGATATGGTTACTCCACCCGAAAAAGCACCCGATGTTGCTGAATATGTAACCATAGAATTTGAAAAAGGGATTCCAGTGAAGATAAACGAAGAAGACCTTTCTCCCGTAGAGTTGATAAAGAAAGCCAATGAAATTGCATCAATAAATGGTGTGGGGATTGCAGATATCGTAGAAAATCGATTAGTTGGAATGAAATCAAGAGGTGTGTATGAAACTCCAGGTGGAACATTACTATATACTGCACACAAAGAACTGGAAAGCTTGGTACTTGACAAAGAAACGTCAAGATTCAAAGATTTAGTGGCACAAAAGTATGCGGATCTTGTTTATAATGGATTGTGGTTCTCTCAGTTGAAAGAAAGTTTAGATGCTTTTGTAGATGAAACACAGAAGGTGGTTACCGGTGTTGTGAAATTGAAACTTTACAAGGGAAATATTATAACTGCAGGATTAAGTTCACCATATTCCTTATACAACGAAGAGTTAGCTACATTTGGAGAAGATAAAATTTACGACCAAAAGGATGCAGAAGGTTTTATAAACTTGTTTGGACTACCTTTGAAGATGAGAGCTTATCAGATGAAGCATTTTGTTGAAAATCAAAAATACGACAAAACGACTGTAGGAGGAGAACAATGAAATTATGGGGAGGTCGGTTTAAAGAAAAAATTGCAGAAGACATGGAAATATTTAATTCGTCAATAAATGTTGATATCAGATTATTGCCCTACGATATAGAAGCGTCATTAGCCCATGCGGAAGGGTTGAAAAAGGCAAAAATTATTTCTGAAGAAGAGTTTGAACAAATTGAAAGGGCGTTAAGAGAAATAAAAGAAGAAAAGTTTGAAGAGATTCCAAAGGTAGAAGATGTGCACACATTGGTAGAGCAAATGTTGGTTGAAAAGATAGGGGATGTGGGCAAAAAGATTCACACAGCCAGAAGTAGGAACGATCAAATAGCAACAGATGAAAGGATGTACTTACGAAATGAAATATTCAAAATTATAGATTTATTAGAACAATTGAATGTCGTTTTAGTGGAACTTTCAAAAAAATACAAAAACAAAATTATGCCCGGTTACACACATATGCAAAGAGCTCAACCTATCACATTTTCTCATCATTTGTTGGCATACGTAGAGATGTTTAAAAGGGATATAGATCGGTTGAAAGATTCTTTGAAAAGAGTGAATGTTTCGGTTTTAGGTTCAGGAGCTTTAGCTGGGACATCGTACGATATAGATAGAACATATGTAGCTTCGTTGTTGGGTTTTAATGAGGTTTCACTAAACAGTATTGACGGAGTAAGCGATAGGGATTTCATCTTTGAATTTTTATCAATAGCTTCTTTGATAATGATGCATTTGAGTAGATTTTCTGAGGAGATAGTACTTTGGTCTAGCCAAGAGTTCAATTTTGTTGAACTGAGCGATGAATATTCGACTGGAAGTAGTATAATGCCACAAAAGAAAAATCCAGACTCTGCTGAATTAATCAGGGGTAAAACGGGTAGGGTATATGGAAATTTGCTTAGCCTTTTAACAACTATGAAAGGTTTACCCCTTGCGTATAACAAAGATATGCAAGAAGATAAAGAACCACTGTTTGATACAGTTGATACATTAAAAGTTTGTTTAAAGGTATTTATAGGTATGTTGAAAACAATGCGTGTGAACGAAGAAAAAATGAAACAGGCAGTAAAATTTGGTTATCTCAATGCAACGGATTTGGCAGATTATTTGGTCAAAAAAGGGATCCCTTTTAGAACCGCTCACGATATAGTTGGAAAATTAGTTGCGTACGCTATAACAAAAAAAGTTCCAATAGAAGAGTTGAATATTTCAGAATTTAAAAATTTTTGTCAGTCGATAGATGAGGATGTATATGAAGTTTTAGACATAAAAAATATTCTAAAAAGCCGTAAAACAATTGGGGCAGCCAGATGGGAGGAAGATGTATGAATGTAGGTATACTTGGGGCAACAGGATACACAGGTATGGAATTAGTCAGAATTCTTTCAAAACACCCGAATGCTAAAATAACTTATCTGTCATCAAAACACTTTGAATCCCAATTAATTTCGGAAGTTTATCCAGGTCTCGATGGATTTTGTGATCTGATATTAGAGGGTGATGATTTCAAAAAAGCGGTTGCTACTTGCGATATTATATTTTCAACTTTACCTCACGAACTAACTTTCGAAATCGGTAAGATGGTAGTGGATGCAGGTAAGAGATTGATAGATCTAGGTTCAGCGTTTCGTTTCGATGACTTTAATGTTTTCAAAAATTGGTATGGTTCAAATGATGACATAGAATACGATAAATTTAACAAAGTTTACGGATTAACTGAGTTAAATAGGGAAAAGATTAAAAATGCACAAATTGTGGGCAATCCAGGTTGTTATCCAACTAGTGTGATTTTGGCACTTGCCCCTGTTTTAAAAAATAGAGTTGTGACAGATAAAAACATAATTATTGACAGTAAATCTGGGGTATCGGGTGCAGGTCATGAACCTAAATTTAGTAACCTATATTCAGAATGTAATGAAAATACTAAACCGTATAACGTGGCTAAACATAGACATATTCCAGAAATAGAGCAGGAGTTATCAAAGATAATGCAAGAAGAGGTAAAAATTGTTTTCACCCCACATCTTGTTCCTATGACAAGAGGAATTTTAAGTACGATTTATTGTAATTTGAAATCAGATATAACCCTAAAAGAAGTCTACGATCTTTACCAAGAATTTTATAAGAACGATTATTTTATAAAAATTCTTAAACCTGGAAAATATCCATCTACTAAAAGTGTTGCTGGCTCTAATTTCTGTCAAATAGGTTTTGAAACGGACGAACATACAAATACTTTAATAATCATGTCCGTGATTGACAATTTAATGAAAGGTGCCAGTGGTCAGGCGGTACAAAATATGAATTTAATGTTTGGACTACCCGAGAATAAAGGACTTGATATAATAAGAATTTTTCCATGAGCTTGATATTTTTTTGAAATTAATGTATAATTAAGAAAAATTTAAGGACCTTGATGTAAGTCTAGAGTTACAATAGAAACAAAAATTGAAAGGAGGGAGGGTACGATTCTTCTAAATCTAATGGAAAGAAGAACGTACAAAAGAACGTGAGTAACGTGTATATAGTTGATACAACTTTAAGAGATGGCGAGCAAACTGCCGGGGTAGTATTTGCCAATGAAGAAAAGGTCCAAATAGCGAAGATGTTAGCAGAGTTAGGGGTTTATCAGATCGAAGCCGGGATTCCCACGATGGGTGGAGATGAAAAGGAAGCCATAAAAAAGATAAGTAAATTAGACTTAGGTGTATCAATTATGGGCTGGAATAGAGCAGTTATAAAGGATGTTGAAGAATCTATTGATTGTGGGGTTGATGCTGTTGCCATTTCTATTTCCACTTCAGATATTCACATCAAACATAAATTAAAGAAAGATAGGGATTGGGTATTAAAAAGCATGGTAGATGCCACAAAATTTGCCAAAAAACACAATTTGTACGTGTCTGTAAACGCTGAAGATGCCTCTAGAACTGATATGGATTTTCTTATAAAGTTTGCCAAAGAGGCTAAAGAGGCAGGAGCGGATAGGTTAAGATACTGTGACACCGTTGGCATGATGGAACCATTTTCCATCTACGAACATATCAGAAGAATAATAGACGAAGTTGGTATAAATGTTGAAATGCATACTCACAACGATTTTGGCTTAGCTACAGCTAATACATTGGCAGGAATAAGAGCGGGTGCTAAGTACGCAGGTGTTACGGTAAATGGGTTAGGAGAAAGAGCAGGTAATGCAGCTTTAGAGGAAGTGGTGATGGCTCTTAAATACATTTACAAAAATGATTTGGGAATAAAAACTCACTTACTAAAAGAAGTTTGTGAATACGTTGCTAAGGCGTCAGGAAGAGTTCTTCCTTTATCAAAAACAATCGTAGGCCATAATGTTTTTGCTCACGAGTCTGGCATTCATACAGACGGTGTATTAAAGGACTCCAAAACATATGAATCCTTCACTCCTGAAGAAGTAGGATTACAAAGACAAATACTTATTGGAAAACATTCCGGGAGGAACGCAATTATTGCAAAATTCAAAGAATACGAAATAGATTTAACTCCTGAAGAAGGAGAAGAGATTTTAAAAAGGGTAAGATCCCTATCTGTTCAACTCAAAAGAAGCTTATTCGATAAAGAGTTAATCTATCTTTACAACGAAATGAGGGAGGAAAAGATAAAGGATGTCAACTTACAAAACAATATCTGAAAAGATATTCAGTGATCATTTGGGAAGAGATGTTGAAGCGGGGGAAATAGTCATAGTTGATGTTGATTTCATGATGGGGCAAGATGGAACCACTCCATTAGCTATTAAGACGTTTGAAAATGTTGGAGCTAAAAAGGTTGCCTACCCTGAAAAAGTAGCCTTTGTAATAGACCACAACGCTCCCAGTCCAAGTGAAAAGGTTTCTGCGTTACATAAATTGATGAGAGATTTTAGTAGCAATTACGGTACCAAGTTTTACGATATCGGTGAGGGCATATGTCATCAACTAATGCCCGAAAAAGGGCATGCCCTACCTGGACAGATCGTAATAGGGGCTGATTCTCACACGTGTACTTATGGGGCCCTTAATTGTTTCTCAACGGGTGTCGGTTCAACAGATTTGGCTATTGCTATGGCGAGTGGTAAGTTATGGTTTAAGGTACCACAAAGTATAAAAATTGTTTTAGAAGGTTCTCTTTCAAAAGGTATTTATTCTAAGGACGTTGCGTTGTATGTTATAAAGAATATGACCGCCAATGGAGCAACTTACAAGGCTGTAGAGTTTGAGGGCCCAGTTATTGATAATTTATCGGTTGAGGCAAGATTTACCATTTCTAATATGTCAGTGGAAATGGGAGCCAAAGTCGGTTTGATGAAACTTGATGAAAAAGCTGAAAATTGGATAAAAGAAAGAACTGATAAACCATTTAAAAGTTACGAATCAGACGAAGGTGCAAATTATGAAAAGATATACAAATTTGATGTCAGCGATTTGGAACCTCAAGTTGCCAAACCCCATGCCGTTGATAATGTTAGTCCAATTAGTGAAGTTGAAGGTATTCCTATACATCAAGGTTTGTTAGGTACGTGCACTAACGGAAGAATTGAAGATCTAAGAATAGCTGCGAATATCTTAAAAGGCAGAAAAATCCATAAGGGTGTTAGACTTATTGTGGCTCCTGCATCTAAAGATACTTTATTAAAAGCTATGAATGAGGGAATAATTCAAACTTTAATTCAAGCTGGAGCTACGGTAGTTGCCCCAGGCTGTGGGCCTTGTGTGGGTACACATAATGGAGTACCTTCAGATGGCGAGAATGTAATTTCTACAGCAAATAGAAACTTCAAAGGAAGAATGGGAAACAACAAAGCTTTCATCTATTTGGGATCACCTGCCACAGTGGCAGCTTCTTGTATTGAGGGAAAAATAGCGGATCCCCGAAAATATTTGTGAAAGTTAATTTTTAGAACGGGAGGATAAATAATGGAATTAAAAGGTTATTCTCATAAATTTGGTGATGATGTGAACACCGACTACATTATTTCTGGAAAATACAAATTCAATACCATCGATATGGATGAATTATCTGTTCATTTGATGGAGGATCTAAGGCCAAATTTTTATAATGAAATCAAAAAAGGTGATTTCATTGTTGCAGGAGAAAATTTTGGTTGTGGTTCTTCTAGGGAACAAGCTCCTTTAGTGATAAAACATGCTGGTATAAGTGCTGTTATAGCAACATCTTTCGCCAGAATATTTTATAGAAATTCCATAAATATTGGCTTACCTTTAGTTGAAGTTCCAACTGATAATATAGAAGAAGGTGATTTATTGACTGTTGATCTAGAAAAAGGTGTAGTTAAGAATCTTACCAAAGATGAAATTTTGAAGATTAAATCTCTCCCCAAAGTGATGCTAAAGATTTTACAAAGTGGGGGTTTGGTTAATTATTACAAAAAATATGGTACTTTAGAATTAATGGAATAGTAGGTGATTTTATGTATACAGTTACTTTGATTCCGGGTGATGGAATAGGTCCAGAAATAACCTCTGTAGTGGTAGAGATTTTTGAACATTTGAAAGCTCCTATTAGTTGGGATTTAGTGGAAGCTGGAGAGAAGGTAATTGAAAAATATGGAACTCCACTGCCTGATTATGTGATCGATTCGATTAGGAAAAATAAAGTAGCCTTGAAAGGTCCTATAACTACGCCGATAGGCAAAGGATTTAGAAGTGTGAACGTTACACTAAGAGAACGGTTCAATTTATATGCAAATTTAAGGCCTGTTAAAAGTTTAGAGGGTCTCAATACTAAGTACAATAATGTCGATTTGGTTGTAGTGAGAGAAAATACCGAATGTTTGTATAAAGGGATTGAGTATAAGATTGACGATACAGCTTGTGCCGTCAGAGTTATAACAAAAAGCGCAAGTGAAAAGATCGCATATTTTGCATTTAATTATGCAAAGGAAAATAAAAGAAAGAAAGTCACAGCTGTTCATAAGGCTAACATTCTAAAGATTACAGATGGCTTATTTTTGGAAGCTATTAGAAAAGTAGCAAATGAATATCCTGAAATAGAGTACGAAGAAAAGATCATTGACAATATGTCAATGCAGTTGGTGTTGAATCCTGAAAAATTTGATGTAGTTGTAGCCCCAAATTTGTACGGAGATATCCTTTCCGATTTAGCTGCAGGTTTAATAGGAGGATTGGGTCTTGCTCCAGCTGCTAATATTGGTGAGGATACTGCTATCTTTGAGGCAGTCCATGGGAGTGCTCCGGATATAGCTAATAAAGGTATAGCAAACCCGATCGCCTTATTAAGCTCATCCATTATGTTGTTAGATTATTTAAAGCTGAACGAGTTAGCAAAAAAACTCGAAAACGCTATTTCCTCAACAGTTAAAGATATAGATAGTTTAACCCCGGATTTAGGTGGAAAAGGTAACATAGAGTCTATAAAAAATAAAATTATTTCATTTTTGAATTGAATGGTTGGTGATTTTTTTGAAAGATAGAATTTATAAGATAGTTATAAAGGTTGGTAGTAGTTCAATAGCCGATGAGAATGGAATAAATGTTGGTAAGATGAATAAAATCGTCGAGCAAGTGACTGAATTAAAGTTTAAAAGAAAAAAAGATATAATTATTGTTTCATCAGGAGCTATTGCCGCTGGCAAAAGTGAGTTAGGTTACCGTTATAAACCTTATTCTGTTTCTGAAAAGCAGGCTTGTGCAGCAGTTGGTCAAGGTGTGTTGATCTCTAAATATCGTGATCTTTTTGCAGTTAAAAATATTAAAGTGGCTCAAATACTTTTAACGGCTGACGATTTTTCTAATCGTCAGCGTTATTTAAATGCATACAATACGATGAATGCACTTTTAGAAAATGATGTAGTACCTATTGTAAATGAAAACGATACAGTAACGACAGATGAAATTAAATTAGGCGATAATGATGTTTTGTCTGCTCAAGTTGCAAGCTTGTTGGAAGCAGACTTATTGATCATTCTCTCGGATATTCCAGGATTATTAAAAAATTTAGGGAACCCGAAATCGCTGATTAATATTGTTGAAGAAGTTACCCCCGAGCTTGAAAATCTTGCCAACGGAAAGAGTGGCAAACTTGGTACTGGAGGAATGAGTTCAAAATTAAAAGCAGCAAAGATTTCCAATGCTTCAGGAATACCTTTAACAATTCTCCCATCTTACGAAGAGGGTATCATCACAAAAGCTGTTGATAATATTGAAAATACGAAGTTCAACATTGGTACAACCTTTTTACCTAAAGATAAAAAGATGAGCAAAAGGAAAAGGTGGATTCAGTTCAGCTTAAAGCCAAAAGGAGAATTGATTGTGGATAATGGAGCTCGCGAGGCACTTTTAAAAGGAAAAAGTTTGTTAGCGGTAGGAATTGTAAGTTTAACAGGAAATTTTTCCATCGGAGATCTGGTGATAGTCTCCAATAAAAAAGGAGAAAATATCGGAAGGGGTTTGGTAAACTATTCATCAAAGGAATTGAAAGAAATAATTGGTAAGAAAACCAATGAAATTCTTACGTTCAAAGACAACGTTGGTCCTGAAGAAGTAATACACAGGGATAATTTAGTTATAATGGAGGCAACGGAGGGATTTGAACCCTCGAATAACGGTTTTGCAGACCGCCGCCTTTGACCCCTTGGCTACGTTGCCAAATTGGCGGGGACGACGGGACTCGAACCCGCGGCCACCGGTGTGACAGACCGGCATGATAACCAACTTCACCACGTCCCCTTCAACTTCAAGTGTATTTTATCATATAATTCTTATTTTGTCTAGTCTATTCTATTCTTCGCTTGCTTCATCATCAGTGATGACTTCTTCTTTTTGTTCTTCGTTTGGGGTTACATTTTCACCTTCAAACTCTTCTTTTGATATTTCAACTATTTGTACTTTCTCTTTGATGAATTGGGCAACTTTTTCTCTTAATTTGTTCCACAGGATTTCATTTGATAGTTCGGGATTTGAGCTTATTATTTCCTGAGCGCGAGAGAAAGGTAAACCATACATAGTTGAGAAGTTCTTAATTTCTTGAGATAACTCCTCATTTCCTACTTTTATGTTGTTTTCTAAAGATATTTTTTCGATGACAACCATCTCTTTAATCCAATTTAAAGCACTCTTTTTGATTTCTTCTCTCAATTTATTTTCATCATTTTCAAATTTTTTTAAGTTTTCTTCGTATTTATCCTTGCTTTTTAGGTCGTTTATTGTCGAGTCAATATAATAATTTATGCTTTCTTCAGATATATCAATATCAACATAATTGGGTAACTCAGATAAGATATAGTTAATCACAAATTCATCCTGCCAATTTTTAACAGCTTCTTCTCCTTCTTTTTTCAGCATCTCTTTCAGGTCGTTCAATGTTTCTACTTCAATATTCAACTCTTTGGCGAAATTATCGTTCAATTCTGGAAGTCTTCTTGTATAAGCTTGTGCGATTCGCACTTTTTGAACCAATTTTTTGCCCTGGTCTTCTTTTTCTAATTCAAATTCGTTCCCGGATTTTTTCCCGAGAAGGTTTTTAACCAGCTCTCTTTCGTCATTTTCTCTTACTACTATTTCTTCTTCTTCATTGGACTTGATTATTTCACCGTTTTCGTCTACTAAATCATAATTAATTCTTACATAATCTCCATATTGTATTGGTTCTTCTTTTGGATCTAATATTGCGTTGCTCTCCAGTAAATCATTCAATCTTCTTTGAACAAAGTCTTCAACCACTTCTTTAGATTCAGGGATTTTAACCGTTATATTTTCAAATTCTGTTTTTGTAATTTCAGGATAGGTGTGAAGTAAAACTTCAAATTCTATGTGTTCCTCATCTTGAGCTTTTGATTCAACAATAATTGGGAAGAGTAAATTTTCTTCTTCTCTGATTTTGTGATCTAGCTCATGTTCGGCTTCTTCTAACAACATATTATTGAAATCGGGACCTAAACGCAACTTAATAACCTGTTTGGGGACTTTACCCTTTCTAAATCCTTCAAAGGTGTAATGCTGGTTAATTTCTCGAACGATTTGATCTTCTATTTTTTCAATTTCATCTTTAGAAAATTTGATAAGGTATTTCTTAACATTTTTGTCTTGACTAAGTAAAGTTTTTTCCATGATTCTTCCTCCTAATTTTGAGAAGTTTTCATCAAAGTTCAAAGTATTATACAATGAAAGAGAGGGAATTTGGTTAATTAAACGTCAATTTTTGTTTTTATAGTGTAAACATTTTTCATAACTCAACTTTTTATTTGTATAATATTTTTTTGGAAATTCTAATTTATTTGTGATACAATATTTCGACTCGAAATAGTATTTAGAGGTGAAAGTATTGATTGGACAGTTCCTTTTGAAAGATATTCCAATGATTTATGGCAGTCAAAATGATATTTATTCTTTTATCGAAGAACAAATAGGAAAAGAGAAGCTTTGGATAGTTACTTTAAATGCGTTGATGTATATGGAATATTTAAAAGGTAACGATTATTCTAAAGCCATTAGTAAAGCATCTTTTTCTATTCCCGATGGAGTGGGGATTGTCAAATTACTCAAAAAGAAAGGAATTGAGACGGAAAGGTGTCCCGGTATAGATACAATGAAGTATTTGTTAGAATTGTCTCAAATAAGTAATTATAGAATATTTTTACTGGGATCACAAGAGGATGTGGTTAAACAAGCATCTCAAGTAATTGAGAAAGAATTCAAGGTAAATATAGTTGGTTATCACCATGGATATTTTGATGCAAATGCTGAAGGAGAGGTAGTTCGAAAAATTAACGATAGTAAAGCGGATCTTCTTTTTGTAGGGATGGGAATTCCAAAACAGGAATCCTTTATTTTTCGAAACTATGAAACGTTACAAGCTAAGCTTATGATGGGGGTTGGTGGTAGCTTTGACGTATTTGCTGGAATAACAAAAAGGGCTCCTCTTTTCTTTCAAAAACTTGGATTAGAATGGTTGTATAGAATGTTTGAAGAGCCCCACCGATTCAAAAAATTACCCGATTTATTTAAATTTTATATGAATTTGTATAGAAATAAAGATTAATTATATAAATTCAACATTTAGACGTGAAATCTCTGAGGAAATATTCAGATAACAAGTGTAAGATGCCTCTGAGAAATTATCAGAAATATAAGTTCCATCTTCTCTTTGGTACATTCGTTCAAAATTTTTGAAGTTCAAATCTCCAACATGGTTCAATACTAAAGCGACATCCCCAGGCAATTTTATGTTTATCGCTGAAACTTCAGAGTCTACATCAACTGTGGTGTTATCCTTCTGAGAAGGTATCAAGGTGATTTTAGATGCGGTAGATTTGATTCTTACTTCTCTTGTTTTAATTTGTCTTAAATCAAAAAAAGCTACACTAACGTTCAGCTTCGCACGATAATTATAATTAATATTCTCATTTAAATATACAGTTATCTTTGCCCGTTCAGGTACTTTTACGTTGGATACTTTCAACTTGTTCAAAATATGGACTTTAGAAGAGTCATATTCTTGTTTAAAAGAATATATATCATTATCAATTACAGCTTTTACTTTTACAGGTGTCTCTATCTTAGAAGAGTCAATAGTTACAGAGCTCCAGTCTACATCTGTTGATAAATCAAGTGTGTCACCTATAAATTTAGGAGGAAGATTTTCAGATATGATTGATTTGTCAATCTTTAAGTGGGGCTTTCTAATATGGAACAGCCCTTTAAATCCAGCAGCAATAATATAAGATGCGATCATCAACAGAAACAGTTCCCAAAAATTTAGCGAGGTGGGGAACAACTCAAATGTGTCTATCATAAGTATTATTCCAAATATTAGACTTCCTAAAGTTCCTACGTTTCTTTTTTTGAAAAAGGTTAGCCCACCTGCAAGAAAAATCACCGCAAAAAAGAATTCTACCAGGTTGAAACTAACTAAGAATTCGTTGAAAATGACTGATAAAACAATTAAAATACCTAACGCGACTAATATAATTCTTCCTTGCATTATTATTCCCCCCTGTCCTTCAAAAATTTATCTGCTAACTCATCAGAGTAGCCCAACTCTTTTAAAAGTTCTATCGCAAAAGATCGAGAAATCTTTCTCTCTTTTAATAAGGACAAAATCTTTTTTTCTTCAATAGTTAAGAATTCATCGTCTTGCGAAACATCTTCACCTTTTTCTTCTTCCTGCCAATCTATGCTTTTCCCCTGAATTTCTACTCCTCTAATACTAATATCTCCTGTCAGCACATTAATTTTTAAAACTCTTTTCTTTGGCATAGTAGAAGAATCATTATTTTGAACTAAATCGACGTTTGATCTTATAGATGATGAAAATCTGTGTATTGGAGCTTCTAAATAAATTTTCTCTTTTCCTTGAACTATTAGATCTATGTCACCGGAAGCAGTGTTTACGGTACAGTAAAAATCTTTATCTAGGGAATCTACGGAGATATCACCGCTCGCTGATTTAAAATTTGCTACTTTCACGATTGAATTTTTTATTGAGACATCACCGGAAGCCATACTTAACTTAAGATTTTCAATTTTAGAGTTTTGAATTAGAACATCGCCACTAGCCATGCTAAAATCACCATATGATATGTTTAGGTTGTGAATTTCAAAATCTCCCGAAGCTCCTTTTAAAATTAATTCATCCATCTCACTGTTACTTAAGTCGATACTTACATCCCCAGACCCGGTATCCACCCTTAAAGATTTCAAAGTTTTAGTTTGATTAGATCCTCTAATATCCACATCTCCTGATCGAGTTTTGATCGTTAAATTGTATAAGTTGGTAGAATCCAAGTCTGTTTCTATATCAGCTGAGGATAAGTCTAACGATATATTGTTAACTTGATCTCCTATGTACAAATTAATAGGTACTTCATGGAACATTCTAGAGAAAGAAAAGAACTTTGATAAGAAATCACCTTTTTCATAATCTATATCGATTGATACACTTGTACGATCTGATCCCCAGCTAGTTTCTACGTTGATGTCTTGATCTGCGTATTCGAGATATGTTGTTTCACCGTGGCAAATTTTTATTCTTCCATGAAAGTTTCGTGCCTTTATTTTTATCACTTTTACAACATTCAAATCAATCTTTTGCATTAAAAATCACTCCTTTTTATTTTTTGTACTTTTTTAATAATTCTTTTGCTTCTTCAGGGGTAATTTCTCCTTTTTCAATTTTTTCAAGAATTTCAAGTGTTTTTTCTCTACTTTCAATGTTTTCAGACTCGTATCCCATCGCTGTGGCGACTTCTTCTAATCTTGCTTTTGCCGTAGGATAAGAGATTCCAAGCTCTTTTTGTAATTCCGATAAATTTCCTCTAACCTTGATAAAAATCTTCAAAAAATTTAATTGTTGGTTTGTTAATTGAGCAAATTCCTCTAATTCAAAGTTACCAGTTATTTCAGTTCCACATTCTTCACATCGATATTTTACGATATTTAACTTCCCTCCACAAACAGGGCATTTGGATAAGCGGTATTTAGGCATATTAGGACCTCCTATTATTATTTTTTATGTTTTTTATGATATTTTGATAGTCTTTCTCGTTATTTTGAAAAAATTATAACATAAAACTTTAAAATTGTCAACTTTTAATAAAAAATTTTTTATTTTCTAAATAAAAAAATTAAACTTAATGGTTTCTAATATAAATTTTAAAAAAAGGGATAGGTATTTGATATAATCGATGATATAATACTTATTAGAATAATCGGGATTCAAAGAAAAATTTCACTTCGAGGAGGTCCAATCGTGGCAATAGATTCACCAAGTTGGTTAAAAAGTTCTATAATTTATGAAGTTTTTGTTAGAAATTATGGAAATGCTGGAACCTTCAACGATATATATAACGATATTGAACGTATTAAGGCTTTGGGAGCAGATATACTTTGGTTTATGCCTTTTTATCCCATCGGAAAAGTTGGTAGAAAAGGTACACATGGAAGTCCCTATTCAATAAAAGATTACGAAGAAATATCGAAAGAAATTGGTAATAAGAGGGATTTTAAAAGATTAATAGACAAAGCACATGATAACGGATTAAAAATATTGATCGATATTGTTTTCAATCACACCGCTATTGATTCGAAGCTAGCTGAAACACATCCTGAATGGTTTATGAAAGATCAAAACGGAAAATTAACTAGAAAGGTAGAAGATTGGAACGACGTTTACGATTTGGATTATGATAATTTAGATTTATGGGATTATCTAATAAATGTTTTAGATGGTTGGATTGATCTTGGTGTAGATGCTTTTAGATGTGATGTCGCTTCGCTAGTGCCTTTAGAGTTTTGGAAAAAATCTAGAGAACTGTTGAATCAAAAAAAGGAAATTATCTGGTTGGCTGAAACACTTGACCCGAAATTTATTCATGATCTCAGAACTAAAGGGTACGATGTTCACTCGGACTCTGAGGTATATCAAGCTTTTGACCTTACATACGATTACGATGGCTTCTATTATCTAAGGAGCTATTTTTCTGGAGAGAAAGATTTGAAGCATTTTTTTGAACATGTTTTTTTGCAGGAAACTATATTCCCAAAAAATTCTCTTAAGTTGCGTTTTTTAGAAAATCATGATAATCCTAGAATAGCATCCGTTTTAGAGGGAAAAAATAAGATTAAAAATTGGACTGTTTTATATAATCTTTTGCCAGGGGCATCTTTAATATATGCAGGCCAAGAATTAATGATGGAAAAACTGCCTAACCTTTTTGAGAAAGATTCAATCAAATGGGACAAAGGTGATTATGAATTTTTAAGTTTTTTCAAAAAGATCATTAAATTGACTAAAGAGATTAAATCTACTTGTAATCAATTCTCTCTTTGCGAGTTATCTGAGGGTATAATAATGATAAAATGGAATGGAGAAGAGGAGGAATACATTACCATTTTGAATTTGGAAGATAGACACGGAAAAATACCAGTAGATTTTAATTTATATGGAACAGACCTTATAACGAATGAAACTGTTTCAATACAAAACTACTTTGTGATCAGCAAGTTACCTATGATTATAAAAGTCAGGTAAAACAGCTAATAATTCAAATAAACCTTTGATTGATTTAATGGAGGTAGATGAATGGGAATTTTTGAAAAGTTCAAAAATGGTTTAAGTAAGGCGAGAAACACCGTATTTAAAAATATCAAAACTATTTTTTCTGGTAAAGTTCTCGACGATGATGTTTTGGAAGAATTGGAAGAGATTTTAATAATGTCTGATATGGGTGTTGAAGTTTCTCATAAAATTTTGGAAGAGTTAAAAAGTAGGTATAAAAGTAATAATTCTCACAATGACCCGCTATTATTATTGAGGGATATTCTAGTGGAAAATTTACAGAAAGACGAAGTAGTTAGTGATTTTCAACAAAAACCCTATGTAATACTCATTGTTGGAGTAAACGGTAGCGGTAAAACGACAACTGCTGCTAAATTAGCAAAGATGTATTCTAAACAAGGTAAAGAAGTTGTTTTAGCTGCTGCAGACACATTTAGGGCAGCAGCAATCGAACAACTCAAAGAGTGGGGTAATAGGTTAAATACCACCGTGATAGCTCACCAAAAAGGTTCAGATGCCGCCGCTGTTGTGTATGACGCAATAACACATGCAAAGTCAAGAGGCAAAGATGTCGTGTTAGTGGACACCGCTGGGCGTTTACATACAAAAAGCAATTTAATGGATGAATTGAAAAAAATAAGGCGTGTGGTTGAAAGAGAAGTCCCAGGAGCTCCGCATGAAACTCTGTTAGTTCTAGATGGAACGACTGGTCAAAACGGGATTTCACAGGCTAAGGCTTTTAAGGAGGCTATAGACATAACGGGTATAGTCGTAACTAAATTAGATGGAACCGCCAAAGGGGGAATAGCTTTTGCTATAAACCATGAACTCAATATCCCAATAAAATTGGTGGGATTTGGAGAAAAAGAAGACGATTTACAAATTTTCGATCCGGTTTCTTATTGCAATGCTTTATTAGGGGTTGACGAAGTAATATGAAAGATTTTATTAGAGATTTTGCAGTCTGCCCAATATGTCAAAAAGAATTTTCTTTTGATAAAGTGGCCTCTACATCTATAAAGGTAAGTTCTTACGATCTCGATTTAAAACCTGAATATAGAGATGTTAATGTATCTCTGTATTCTTTGATTACCTGTCCCAATTGTAACTTTACTTTTCAAGAAAAAGATAAAGATTATATATATGAGTACTTAAATTCTCAAAATATTGAACAGGTTAAGTTGTTTTTGAGTAAGATAAATAAATTATCTCTTCCTGAAGTAGATAATTCTTCTTCAAAGTCTCACGAGTTTTATGCAACTCAACTTATGATAGCAGCCAATATTTACGCAATTTTGGGACTACCCAGTGAAGTAGTAAAAATTTTAATAAAATTCGCTTGGTATTATCGTGAACAAAATGAAGAAGAAAAGGAGTTAGGAATACTTTACTATTGTGGAAAGATAATTGAAAAGAACTATGAAACATTTTCAGAAGAAGATTATATATTTTCTTTGTTCTATCTGGGATATATAAACTATAGATTAAATAATAGAAAAGAAGCGGCGAATTTGTTTGATTATTTGGTGAAAAATTATAATAATCCTACAAATCCGTATTTAAAAGCTGCGAAATTTCTAAGGGGTGAATTAAAGTGAGGAAATTTTTTGGGATTTTTCTAATAGGTTTGGTATTTTTTCTATCGGGATGTACGGTTTTTCAACCTGCCTCTCAAGAAATTACTTTGCCAAGCGAAGACTTAGTGGCAATTCAAAATCAGTTGGATACTTTAAACGAGCGTTTAACTCAAATGGAAGAAAAATTTAATACTTTATCTGACGAAATTTATCAAATTTCAAAGAATAACAGTTATGCTTTTGATATGACAAAAAGCTTAAAAGATCAGTACACCAATATCGATAGCAGAGTGGTAACCTTGGAAAATTATCTATACGAAGGGCGAAGCTCTGAATCTATTGATAAACTTTTAGATTTGGATCAAAGAGTTCAAAGCTTAGAGAATCAAATTAACAATCTCTCTCTACAAAAGGTAAATAATTTTACAAACACTGATTTGGATCAAAGAGTATCTCAATTGGAAATTCAGATTTCAGAATTACAAAATGTTGTGAATAATATTCCTAAGAATGACCAAACAATCCTCTTAGATACGGTGAGTTCACTAACGGAAAAGGTTAATAATTTGGAGAAAAGTTTTCAAAACTCTGAATTTTACTTTTTGGAAAATGGAAATATAAAAGAACTTGTGCAACAAGAGGTAGATAAACTCAATTTAGAAAAATATGTTGAAAATATAGTTGATTATAAAACTGAAGAGACCGTTTCAAAATTTTATTATCAAAATCAGAGCGAAGATATACTGAATATTAAATCTTTAGAAAATACAGTTGCTTCTTTAGATAAGGAAGTTGAAAATTTAAAATATGACCTTCAGAAGGTTATTACTCAACCATCAAATTCATTAAACGAAAAATATCTGGGTCAAATACAAAATATTGAATTGAAGATAGATGAACTTTATAGATCTGTGGGGGATGCAGAAGTAAGTTATTTGTTTGAGAATTCAAACGAAGTAAGGTATCAAGTGAAATCAGGGGATACTCTAATTAGTATTTCAAACGCATTTAAATTAGGAAATAATGGTGTTCAAATTATACTGCAAGCCAACAATTTACAATCCACAAATATTAAAGTAGGACAAGAATTAATCATACCAGTGAACAATATTGAAGAGTATATTAGATGGCCATTTTCTAAAACATCACTCTCCGAGTATGAAAAAATTGTTGTACGTTTTGGAGAAAGGAATGCTGCAGGAATTTCTAGTGGGATAGGAGTTTTGGTTCAAACCGAACAAGTTTATCCAGTTCTACCTGGTAGGGTAATTGAGACCGGAAAGTTAGCAAATAACAATTGGTATATAAAAATCGATCACGGAAATGCTATTATAAGCGTCATAGGGAATATAAAAACACCATATGTTGATGAAGGTAAATGGGTTGATTCTAATACTTCGTTAGGAATTGCTAACGCAGGGAGTATTGTAACAGTTGAATTGTGGAAGAATGGTGAACCTAGAGACCCATTGAAACTTTTCTACGACATGATTGGAGAATTCCAGGCAACGTACTACACAGAATGGGATGACAAACTTGTCTATTCTCCAACTTTTAGGCTAACAAAGTCTGGAGAAAAACCAACATCGTATAAAACAATTGCAGCAGATCCTGATGTCTTGCCTTTAGGAACCATAGTTTATATACCTGAATTATCGGATCTTCCCAATAACGGTTATTTTGAGGTTCAAGATACGGGAGCTAAGGTATTGGGTAATAAAATTGATATATATGTAAACGATGTGAGATTAGCTAATAATAGTTTACAGAATCTAACTATATATGTAGTTGGTAGAAAATCAAATGTATAAGAATTATAAAGTTAGTAAATCTATTCGAAGCTTATCTAAAGGGTGTTAATTAATTGAGGAAACGTTTATCTTAAAAGGAGGAATTAAATATGTCTCTTACTGTTAAAAGCAGTTATGCTTTAAGAGCTTTGTTTGAATTAGCTGTATTAGCCGAAGATGAAGGAAAAGAGAAAGTACCTATCAGCGAATTATCAGAAAGGCAAAACATACCAAAAGATTTTCTTGAAAAGATATTTATAGAATTACGTGATGCGGGAATAGTTAAATCTGTTAGAGGTAAATTTGGAGGATATGCTTTGGCTAAAAATCCAAAAGATTTACGTTTGAGTGAAATTATTCAAGTCTTAGATAAACCACTTCAATCTTTTGATTGTATTGTTGGCGAATGTTCGTTGGAAATAGAGTGTGCCGTTGAATTTGTATGGAAAAGGGTTAATAATTCTATTATGTTAGAGCTGAGTAAAATGACTTTGCAAGATATAATCGATTACGGAAGAAAAATTGCCAAGATCAAGATCGCTGAAAATGAAGGAGGTAGATTAAAAAAATTAAATGTCTAACAAAAAAGTATTAATGCTTATGAGTGGTGGGGTAGACAGCTCTGTCGCTGCCTATCTTTTGAAAGAACAAAATTATCACGTTATAGGGCTTCATTTCAAAACTGTAAGCGATGTTGTTTTCTCATTGATCCCAGAAAAAAAGAAGGTTTGTTGTAGCCCTTCAGATACACAAGATGCACTAAAAATTGCTGATAAGTTAGATCTTGATGATTTTCAGATTGTTGATATAAAAAAGGAATTTAAAGAAAAAATAATCGATTATTTCATAAAAACATATAAAGAAGGTAAAACGCCAAACCCTTGCATGTTATGCAACAGGTTTTTTAAATTTGGGAAGGCTTTAGAAATTGCACATAGCTATGGCGCAGATTGGGTTTCCAGCGGTCATTATTTAATAAAAGAGTATTCTAACAAGTATTCTACCTATATTATTAAAAAAGGTGTTGATCAATACAAAGATCAATCATATTTTTTATCTTATATAGACAAAAATACTCTTCCCAAATTGCACTTTCCATTGGGAAATATGTATAAAGTTGAAATCAGGGATATAGCCAACAAAATAGGCTTAAGTGTGGCAAATAAACCTGACAGTCAAGAGTTGTGTTTTATTCCTGATAATGATTATAGAAGATTTCTAAAAGAAAATGGAGTTACTACAGAAGAAGGAAAAGTTTACGATTTAGAAGGAAACGAAATAGGAACACACACAGGATACATGAATTACACTATTGGTCAGCGTTCTGGAATAAGCTACTATAAAAACGCAAATGTAAAACTGCATGTTTATAAAATATTTCCTCAAAAGAATGTTCTCATAGTTGCTCCTACTGAAGAAATGTATTCTAAAGAACTAATTGTACAAAATGTCAACTTTTTTGTAGATTTCAAAGAAATAGAAGGCTTTTGTAGAGTTCGCAAAAAAAGTGAGGAAAAGCCCGCAGTTGTTAAAAAAATTGCAGATCATACTTTAAAAGTAAGTTTTAAAGAGCCTATATTTGCCGTTACTCCTGGACAATTTGCAACAATTTATGATGAAAGCGGTGTTGTTTTGGCTTCCGGTGTAATCAATATTAAAGAAATGGAGGAAGTTTGATAATGGGAATTAGGGACGCAGCTTATCCAGGAAGTTTCGATCCAATAACCTTTGGACACGTTAATATAGTGAAAAGATCTATTGAAAGATTTGACAATCTGTATGTTGTTGTTGTGAATAATCCGAACAAAAAGTATTTGTTTTCTCTCCAAGAAAGGATTGAAATGGTAAAAAAAGATTTAGAGGATATACCAAATGTTATTGTTGAATCTTTTGACGGTCTGTTGGTAAATTACCTAAAAGAGAAAAAAATTTATAATTTAATAAGAGGCTTAAGAGCGGTCAGTGATTACGAGTATGAACTTCAAATGGCAAACGCGAATCATATGCTTTTTCCTCAGTTAGAAATTTTTTTTCTCATGGCTGATACTGATTTCTCTTATATTTCTTCATCTATGATAAAAGAAATTGCATCTTACAACGGAGATGTTAGTAAGTGGGTTTCTAAGTTCGTCGAATTGAAGTTAAAAGAAAAACTATTAAAAAAATAGTAATAAAACAATAATTTTCTTATTTTAATATTCAATTAATTGTGTTAAAATAAATTAGTTTTAGCCAACGGTTGAGATTTCAAATACTCAAATTTATTAAACATTAATAATAAGCATTAGGAGGTATTATAAGTGGACGTATCAATTGAAAAGATAAAGAATCTTAGAGCTTCAACAGGGGCAGGAATGTTAGATTGTAAAAATGCTTTGGAAGAGGCTGATGGAGATATAGATAAAGCCGTAGAAATCCTGAGAAAGAAAGGTGCCATAAAAGCTGCTAAAAAAGCTGGAAGAGTCACCAACGAAGGTATCGTGTACTCTTATATTCATCATAATGAAAAGATAGGTGTTCTTTTATTATTAGGTTGTGAAACAGATTTTGTGGCTAGGACTGATGATTTCCACGATTTAGCTAAGAAGATTTCACTACAAATTGCTTCGATGAATCCAAAGTGGATTTCAAGGGAAGATGTACCTCAAGAAATTATCGATAAAGAAAAGGAAATTTACCTTGAAGAGTTAAAAAATTCCAACAAGCCTGACAATATTAAAGAACAAATTGTAGAAAATAAATTAGGAAAATTCTACAGTGAAAATTGTCTTCTTGAACAGGAATATGTTTTTGGAGAAGGGGAAAGCATCAAAGACATTATTAATTCTATGATTGCTAAGGTAGGAGAAAATATAACAGTGGATAAATTTGCAAGATTTGCAATCGGTGAATGATAAAAAGGTGGAGTCTTCCGCCTTTTTGCTTTATTTATGGAGTATAAAATTTTTCTTTCAACTATAAGGCTGCATGCTCTTATTTAAAAGGAGGCCCTATGTACAAAAGAGTACTATTAAAATTAAGTGGGGAAGCTTTGAGTGGTGAAAGTGAAAAAGGATTTTCTGAACAAATGTTAACATATCTGGTGAACGAGATCAAGAAAATCCACAGTTTAAATATAAAATTGGGTATAGTTACAGGAGCTGGCAATATTTTTAGGGGGAAAGAGCTGAAAGATTTCCAAATTCAAATGGCAGATCAATTAGGGATGTTGGGCACCGTCATTAATTCACTCTATCTTAAAAATCTCTTCGAAAAGAATGGTTTGAAAAGTATTATAGTTTCCCCAATTGTTAATTTACCCTCTGTATTGCCACTTAAATACGATTTTATTGAACAATATTTTGAAGCTGGTTATATTGTCTTATTTGGTGGAGGAACATCAAACCCTTTGTTCACTACTGATACCGCTGCCGCATTGAGGGCGATAGAAATGAATGCAGATATACTTGTAAAAGCTACCAAGGTTGATGGGATATACGATAAAGATCCAAAATTATTCGAAGATGCCAAAAAATACAATAATATAACGTATGAACAAGCGATTAAAGAGCAAATAAAAGTTATGGATACAGAGGCTTTTTCAATATGTGAAAAAAATAATCTTTCAATATTGATTATCAATTTTTTCAAAGAAGGAAGCTTGCTTAAAGCTGTTGAAGGAGAGAATATAGGTACAAAAGTCGATCACTAACAAATTCTTCTTCAAGCATGAGTTCTATTCGAGGTTTCACGAAATATTAAATAATAAATTTCTGGAGGTGTTATTTAAATGGAAAAGTTTTACGATGAAATAGTATCAGTAAAAGCAAGAGAGGTATTGGATTCGAGGGGAAATCCAACCGTTGAAGCAGAGGTAACTTTATCTACAGGTGTAACTGGTTCAGCTATTGTTCCTTCAGGTGCTTCAACAGGTAAATTTGAGGCTTTAGAATTAAGAGATGGTAATAAAGATTATTACATGGGAAAAGGTGTTACTAAAGCCGTGAACAACGTAAACAACATTATTGAGCAAGAGGTTGTTGGATTGAATGCCTTTGATCAAGTAAACGTTGATAGAGTGATGCTGGATTTAGACGGAACAGAAAACAAAGAAAATCTTGGCGCTAATGCAATATTAGCTGTTTCTATGGCAGTGGCAAGAGCTGCAGCTAACTCCTTGGGACTACCTCTTTATAAGTATTTAGGAGGCGTGAACGCCAAAGTTTTGCCCGTACCAATGATGAATATAATAAACGGGGGACAACACGCCGATAATAATCTCGATATTCAAGAGTTCATGATTATGCCTGCTGGATTTAATTCATTTAAAGACGCCTTGAGGGCAGGGGCTGAAGTCTTCCACAATTTAAAAAATATTTTGAAAAAAGAAGGGCACATAACTTCTGTTGGAGATGAAGGTGGTTTCGCTCCGAATTTAAATTCCAATGAAGAAGCTATAAAATACATAATTAGAGCCATACAAGCTGCTGGTTACGAACCTGGTAAACAAATTTTTATCGCCATGGATGCCGCAGCTTCAGAGTTTTACAATGAAGAAACAAAGAAATACTCTGTTGATGGAAAAGAAATGAGTGCTGCTGAATTAGCCGAATATTATATATCGTTGATTGATAAATATCCTATTAAATCATTAGAAGATCCTTTCGATCAAGATGACTGGGAAGGTTACTCTGAGTTCACCGCAAAAGTGGGAGACAGGGTACAAATAGTTGGTGATGACTTATACGTTACTAATGTTAAAAGATTGCAAAAAGGTATAGATTTAAAGGCTACAAACTCTATTTTGATCAAATTGAATCAAATAGGGAGTGTAACCGAGACTCTAGACGCCATTGAATTAGCCTATAAAAATAATATGACCGCCGTTGTATCTCATCGCTCAGGAGAAACGGAAGATTCTTTTATTGCCGATTTGGTAGTAGCTGTAAATGCAGGTTTTATCAAGACTGGCTCACTTTCTAGAACCGATAGAATAGCGAAATATAATCAATTGTTAAGAATCGAAGACGAGCTTGGTTCAACTGCACAATATAGAGGCTTGAATGCTTTTTATTCAATTAAAAAGTAATAAATATTCAATTAACTAAAAAAAACCGGTGATTTATTATTTCACCGGTTTTTTTAATAGATATATTTGTTATAATACTTGAACGAAATTAATTTTATCATACAAAATCAATCCTTTTCACTAGATAATCTTTTTCCTCCAATTTTTCTATGAGATACTGGGTTTTCAATTTAAAATACGCAGAGTTATTCTCCAATTCAAAACTTATATAAATTTCCTTCTCAAAACTTTGTATATTTGCATCTATAACCCCAAAGTTATTAGTCAAAAGAATTAAATTCAACTTTTGGTTCATTGCCTCTTGCTGGTAATTTTTTGAATTGTTTTGATATTCTCTATCAATTGCTAAAAATATAGGCATCCCAAAGATAGAAAAAAACATCAGTGGTGTTTTTATTTCTAAGCTAAGATTTTTAATAGTTAGGTAAGAATTTAATGTTTTATCCACTATGTTATGTTTTATAGAAGTTTTGGATTCATATTTATTAAGTAGACTATTCTTATCTTCTTCCTGCAAGGTTAATAATTCTTTCATTAATCTTATCTCATTCTTAGAGAAAAAATCTAAATTATCCTTTTTAGAAATATAGGCTCTTATCATATCAACAATTTTGACCGCAGAGTGAGAAGGTGATAAAACGGAGTTTAAGTTATCTTTAAAAGATTTTAGAAGTGAATTTACTATTTTTTCGGTTAGTTTTTTAAAAGAAGTAAACTCGTGGGGTTCTAAATTATCAAATTTTAATTTTTTTAATTGTTCGTTTAAAGTTCGAGAAAACTCTGCGAGCCATACCGACGCTTTAATATTTTGGGTTTCAGTGAAGTTAGGAGATTTAAGGTTAACGGCATCAATATTTTTAAAGTTTGGAAATTTCAAACTTAATTTTATGCTGTCTTTTGATGCCTCCCCCAAATATTTCATCTTAATTGGAGCATCCATATTATGTGTTTTATCTTGAAAATTTAAATTTACCCTAACACCTGTTTGAAAATTTTGAGTGCTTTGATTTTCTAGAAGGAAAAGAAAATTTCTAACTCCAACTACAACTAAATTATTCTTAGAATAGAGAACTGTTCCTACGAATCTATTAATATTATTTTTTTTAGCGTAATCGTATAAAAAGGAATTATTTTGAGAAAGGATTAAACTCAACAAATTGTCATACATTTTATTACCCTACTCTTCAAGATCATCAAACAAACCCATTTCCAAAGATTTTTTAACAGATTTATACCGTTTGATTTTTGAAGTAACCAACTTCTCCGAAGTAAGCAATTTCTCTTTCATCATTATGTATCTAACTTTATTGGGGGCAGTGAAGTACCAGTTGTTAAAAGACGAAGAATATTCAGGCACGTTTATTTTGTATTTTGTTCCAATTACCGCTCTTGACTCTATTTTTTCTATAGCTTTAATTTTTTTAAAATAAGTAATTGCATTTTGTGTTCTTCCAATGCTAATGTTCAAATTTGAAGCTATTTCACGCACACTGGTATGGGTAACTGTATGATCGTATCCAAGTCCGTAGCTCATGTTGTACAAGTATAAATATACCTTTGCAAAAGACGACGGGGTTAGTTGCAAAATATACATAAGTACCTTTTCTGGTATTTGAATAAAAGGTCTTACAGGTCGATATTCAAACAAATTTACGTTAGTATCTTTTTCCCCTCTCGTTCTAGGCATTAGCTTTTTTCCTCCCATTCTTCTTTACCTATAATTTCCGCGTTTTCTAAGGTGTATTCTTTTAATTTATAATTCCTATCGAAAGTGGCAGAAAGGTGTATTCTGTTAAAACATTTTGAGCCAATATATTCTTTATTTATTTTGTACTCCCCTGTATCGTAATCCGTAATAAAATCGTAGCCTTTTCTAAGATAACTTCTAAATTTCTCTCCACATTTTGAACATTTGAAATATATAACTAATGCATTTTTTTCATCGTAAAAAACATTGTTATTAGAGGTTTTTGAATTATCTGACTTATTTCTTTTAAAAAAGTTAAACATTACGACTGTCCTCCTTTTCGAACAATTAAATTATTTTTAAAACTGTACAATTACTTCTCAATCTATATTGAGATTATATCATAATTTATACGTTAAGTTAAATATATCAGATTATGGGGAATTATAAAAAAATAACAGGAAGTAAAAACGATTAAACCCATTAATCTATAAAAAACTTTACTTGCGAATAAAGCAAAACTAAAGTATAATTAAAGTTAATGTTTAAGTAAAAATCCTATTCATTTTCAAAGGGGTGATTATTAATGGGAGATAGCACAGAAAAGACTACGGAAGAAGAAAAAGGAACAGAAGTTTTATACAAACTTGAAGACAAACCTCCGTTTTATGCAACGGTTGTTCTGAGTATTCAGCACATGTTAGCTATGTTCGTTGGTATCATTACTCCACCTTTGATAATCGCGGGGGTAGTGGGCTTGGATCCTCTAGAAACGGGATATTTCGTCAGCATGGCTTTGATTATTTCCGGGGTAACTACTTTTTTTCAAGTAAAACAATTAGGACCTTTTGGTAGCGGTCTATTAGCAGTACAAGGGACAAGTTTTACATTTGTTCCTATGGCGATTGTCGCTGCAAACTTAGGGGGGTTACCTTTAGTCTTAGGTATGGCACTTATTACGTCCCCGGTTGAGATGATTTTGAGTCGGTTTTTAGCTCAAACTCGCAAGATATTCCCTCCTGTAGTTTCTGGTACAGTTGTAATGTTAATAGGTTTAGGGTTGATAGAAACAGCCATAACCGACATTGGTGGAGGAGTTGGAGCTATTGATTTTGGGAATGTGCAAAATTTAGCCATAGCTTTGTTCGTATTAATAATCATAGTGATTGCAAATATATATGGCAAAGGCATCATAAAAGCTGGGGCGGTGGCTATTGGTTTAGTTGCAGGATATCTGGTTGCAATACCGTTGGGTATGGTGGATTTTGCTCCGATTGTAGAAGCTGGATGGGTAACAGTCCCTATCCCATTTAAATATGGGCTATCATTTAATTGGGCACTTATCATTCCTTGGATTTTAGCATATATTATTACTACAATTGAAACAGTAGGTGATTTGACAGCTATTGCTGAAGTTAGTGGCGAACCAATTGAAGGCAAAATTCACGATGAAAGATTAAAAAGAGGAGTTTTATTGGACGGTGTAGGGAGTGCTTTAGCAGCTGTTTTTAATACTCTTCCTAACACAACTTTCAGTCAAAATACTGGAGTTATTCAATTTAGTAAAATTTCTAGTCGAGTCGTTGGCTACGGTGTGGCAATTGTTTTGATACTATTAGGTGTCTTTCCTAAAATTGGTGCTTTAGTAAGCGTTATGCCTAAACCTGTTTTAGGAGGTGCTACTATAGCTCTCTTTGGAATGGTAGCGATGGCAGGTATGAAAATTGCAACAAAAGGTGGACTAAGCGATAAAAAAATGTTTATATTAGCTTTTTCTTTAGCTTTGGGATTGGGAGTTACATTTAGGCCCGACATAGTGAACCAATTACCAGAATGGATGGCTGTTGTCTTTTCTTCTAACATTACTGTTGGATTTTTAACCGCTTTTATTTTAAACCTTTTGATACCAGAACCAAAAAAGGAAAAGAATGGATATAAAGCCTAAGTTTACTTATTGCCACTTATGAATAAAGTTGATTATTCATGATTATTCCCGTTTATTGTTCTTTATAGACAACTAAAAAAGATTAATTTGATTTATCAATGAAAATCAAATTTTATTATTTGGTCAAAAAGATGTATAATAATAACTTAACGAAGAAAAAAGGCTTTGATCTTGAAAGTACATCACTGTGAAGCCTTTTTGATTCCAAGTATGAGAACATATCTAAAAAATATTTAAAAGACCTAGGAGGAATAAGATGATAGATTTTACTATGGACAAAGAGGTACTCGAAAAAGCAGTAGAAAGGGCTATAGAGAATAATATTATTATACCTACCTTTGCACAGATGCGAGATCCAGCTTTGATTCCTGATAAAATCAAACAACAGCTAAAAAATATAGGTTTATGGGATGTTAATTCATACAACTTATTTAGAATTACATGGAAAAACGAACCAGTTCCAAAAGGTGGTTTATATGGTGATGTAAATTACTTTGAGTTACCATCTGAATTAACGGGCGTTAAAGCTCGAATCGTGGCATTGGTAGGTAAATGGTTCCCAACCGGCTCCCACAAGGTTGGTGCCACCTTTGGGTGCCTTGTACCAAGGCTTGTAACCGGTCAATTTGATCCTACTACTCAAAAAGCCGTTTGGCCTTCAACAGGAAATTATTGTCGCGGAGGAGCTTATAACGCCCAGCTTTTAGGATGTGAATCCATAGCTATATTGCCTGAAGGTATGAGTAGAGAAAGATTCGAATGGTTATCAAAAGTTGCGGGGGAAGTAATAGGAACACCCGGAAGTGAGAGTAACGTAAAAGAGATATTCGATAAATGTAATGAATTAAAGTCTACTCACGACAATATTGTTATTTTCAACCAGTTTGATGAAATGGGCAATCGTTTGTGGCATTATGTAGTTACCGGGCCTGCTATGGAAGAGGTGCTGCAAAAAATTATGGGGGAAAAAGACAGATTGGCAGGAACCGTCCTCACTTCAGGATCTTCTGGAACGTTGGGTTCAGGAGAATATTTAAAATCTAAGTACCCAAATAGTAAATTAGCTGTCTCAGAGGCACTGCAGTGTCCCACTTTATTATACAACGGATTTGGTGCCCATCGAATTGAGGGCATAGGAGATAAACATGTGCCTTGGATTCATAACGTTAAAAATACCGATATGGTTATGGCAATAGATGACAATGATGCTATGAATTTAATAAGGCTTTTCAACGAACCTGAAGGGAAAGACTTTTTAAGAAAACAGGGAGTCTCTTCGTCGATAGTAAATAATTTATCTTTACTGGGAATCTCTTCTATTGCAAATGTTCTTTCTGCTATAAAATTTGCCAAATACTACGAATTAACAGATAAAGATGTTGTGATGACCGTATTCACTGATTCAATGGAATTATACGATTCTAGGCTTAAAGAGTTACAAGAGCAAAAAGGTAAATATTCTGAACAGCAGGCTGCTGTAGATTTTGAGAAGCATCTAATGGGGGTAAAAACAGACTTTATTCAGGAACTGAGTTATTATGATAAAAAAAGAATACACAATTTAAAATACTATACTTGGATAGAACAGCAGGGTAAAGAATTAGAAGAATTGAACGAGCAATGGTACAACGATGAAAAATATTGGGGTAATGCCTTTGAAATTGCAGACAAAATCGATCAATTAATAAATGAATTTAACAAAAAAACGGGATTATTAGGCTAAATTGGAGGGGAGAAAACTGAAATATGTAAAAGATTTGGTTTGTATTTCTTGTGGGGAAAAATACGAAGCTTCACCAACACAATATCTTTGCCCAAAATGTGGAGAAAAAGGTATTTTAGATGTTGAATACGATTACGAAAAGATAAAAAAAGATTGGAATAAGCAAGATTTAAAAGCAAATCCTGATCCATCTATATGGAGATATTCACCACTCTTACCTATAGAACCTAACACCCCTAAACCCCCTTTGAAGATTGGAGGCACACCTTTATACAAAAGTGATGTTATGGCGAAACTGTTAGGTATAGAAACCCTTTACATTAAAGATGATGGTTTAAATCCAACAGGATCTTTGAAAGATAGGGCTTCAGCTATAGCTGTTGTAAAAGCACAAGAGGCAGGCATGAACATCGTTGCCTGCGCTTCTACTGGGAACGCTGCCTCTTCGTTGGCGGGGAACATAGCATCTATGGGAAATGAAATGAAGGCTGTTATTTTTGTTCCCTCGCGAGCCCCAATTGGAAAAGTTACTCAGCTATTGGTTTTTGGAGCTTTAGTTTTATCAGTAAAGGGGTCTTATGAAGAAACTTTTTATCTATCACAAGAAGCTATTGATAAGTGGGGCTGGTATAACAGAAACGCTGCGATAAACCCCTACTTAGTTGAAGGTAAAAAAACTTCTTCAATTGAAATCGCTGAACAATTAAATTGGGAAATGGTTGATTGGTTAGTTTACTCCGTGGGTGATGGCTGCACAATAGCAGGTGCTTGGAAAGGTATGTATGATTTAAAACAAATAGGATTCATCGATAAACTACCAAGGCTATTAGGGGTGCAATCTGAAGGCTGTGCGCCAATTACTCAGGCATTTAAAAGCGATACAGATCTTGTTCCAGTTCCCGAAAATACCATCGCTGATAGCATTGCTGTTGGAAAACCTCGAAATTATATAAAAGCTATTAAAGCAGTTAAAGATTCAAATGGTGATATGATCAATGTAACAGATGATGAAATACTAAATATGATAAAAATTTTAGGAAAGAATACTGGCATTTTTGGTGAACCTGCAGGAGTTGCAGGAGTGGCTGGTATAAAAAAAGCTGTTGAAAACGGCATAATCAAACCTTCTGAAAGTGTTGCGGTTGTTGTTACTGGGAACGGTCTGAAAGATATTAAAAATGCTGAAAAAGCAACGGGCGCTCCTTTGTCTTTAGATCCGAATTTAAATGAATTATCTCAACTATTAGAAAAATATAATTTTAAATAACTTATTAAATAGTTGAACGAGATTTATTTCTATCATAAAAAAAACAGCAATAAGCAAAAAAACTATCAGATAAAAGGGGGTTCATCAAAATATATGAATTACCAACAAATACTATCAAAAGCCGAGGAATACAAAAAAGACATGACCAGATTTCTTAGGGACATGATTGCTATTCCAAGTGAAAGTGGAAAAGAAAAAGAAGTTATTTTACGAATTAAAGAAGAGATGGAAAAAGTTGGTTTCGATCGAATAGAGATTGATCCTATGGGAAACATTCAAGGTTACATCGGCAATGGAAAACACTTAATAGCTATGGATGCTCATATAGACACAGTAGGTATTGGAGATATAAATTTATGGAATTACGATCCGTATAAAGGTTACGAAGACGATGAAATTATCGTTGGAAGAGGGGCAAGTGATCAAGAAGGTGGAATGGCTTCTATGGTTTATGGAGCCAAGATTATCAAAGATTTAGATTTATCTGATGATTATACCCTATTAATTACTGGAACAGTTCAGGAAGAAGATTGTGATGGACTCTGCTGGCAATATATCATCGAAGAGGATAAAATTAAACCAGAATTTGTAGTTATTACAGAACCAACTTCTTGCAATATATATAGAGGCCAACGCGGTCGGATGGAAATAAAAGTATCGACGCACGGTATTAGTTGTCATGGTTCAGCTCCTGAAAGAGGAGACAACGCTATATATAAAATGGCTGACATCATAAAAGAACTGCAAGTATTACACACTTGTTTAAAAAATGATGATTTCTTAGGAAAAGGCAGTTTGACAGTTTCTGAAATTTTCTTCTCTTCTCCTTCAAGGTGTGCGGTTGCAGATGGTTGTTCGATATCTATAGATAGAAGGTTGACTTGGGGAGAAAATTGGAATGATGCATTAAAGGAGATTAAAAATTTACCTTCATCTGCAAAATACAATGCCGATGTGGAACTTTACACTTATGAAAAGCCATCCTATACTGGATTAGTATATCCCACACAAGCGTATTTCCCTGCCTGGGTACTATCGGAAGATCATCCTGCTTGTCAAACTCTCATAGATGCATATCAAAACTTATTTGAAGAAAAACCATTGGTAGATAAATGGACTTTTTCCACCAACGGTGTTTCAATAATGGGAAGGTATGGTATACCGTGTATTGGATTCGGTCCGGGACATGAAGATCAAGCACACGCTCCCAACGAAAAAACTTGGAAAAGCGAGTTAGTGAAGGCTGCTGCAATGTATGCATGCATTCCTAAACTGTACGTTCAAAAATACTCGTAAAAGGAAGGATTGAAGTGTTAATAAAAAACGGTTTTGTTGTTACCACCACAAAAGCTGAAAAAAAGGACATTAGAATAGTAGGAGAGAAAATAAAAGAAATAGATGCTAACTTAGAACCTAATATAGATGAAGAGGTAATAGAGGCAAGTGGGAAGTATGTTTTCCCCGGTATTATAGATAGTCATACTCATTTTAGTTTACACGCCAGAGGTACCACAAGTATAGATGACTTCTATTGGGGAGGTAGATCAGCTGCTTTAGGTGGAGTAACCACACACATAGATTTTGCCGATATGGAAGCAGCTTCTTTAATGAAGGGATTAGAAAAAAGATTTGAAGAAACTATAGATTCCGTGATCGATTTTCATTTTCATATGGTTATTAACAACCATTTTGATCCACTTAAGCAAAATCATCAGCTTAAAGAGATCAAAGATTTTGGAATATCTAGTTTAAAAGCTTTCACCACCTACAGAGATATATATATGTTGTCTCCTGAGAAATGGGAACCTTTATTTAAAGCAGCTTCAGATAATGACTTAATAGTAGCTGTTCATGCTGAAGATAATGAAATTATTGAAAAAAATATTATCAAATTCCAGAAAGAGAACAAATTAGATGTTCAATACCATCCAGATATAAGGTCAAGTGAAGCTGAGCAAAAGGCTGTTAAAGAAATTTGTGAGATTGCTCATAAAGCTAACGCTTCGTTATACATCGTGCATCTTTCATCTGAAAAAGGCTATCAGGTTGTAAAAGATTACAAGAAATTAGAAGATTTTAAATTGTATGTCGAAACTACTCCTCATTACCTTTTATTAACTAGGGAATTATTAAAAGGCTCTAAAGCTAGACTTTATCTTATGACTCCTCCATTGAGGGAAAGAGAAGATAACGAAGCTTTGTGGGAAGGGGTAAAAAAAGGTTTTATAGACGTAATTGCCACAGATCACTGTGCATACGATGCAGAACAAAAATCAAAAGGTGAAAATTCGTTGGATGTATTTCCTGGTATTCCAGGAGTAGAAACACTTCTCCCATTGGTTTATACATATGGAGTAAATAAAGGTTTAATTTCTATTAACCGATTGGTTGAGCTGCTTTCCACCAATCCTGCAAAAATTTTTAAATTATATCCCCAAAAAGGAACAATAGCTGTAGATTCAGACGCTGATTTAGTTATTTTCGATCCAAATTTTAAGGAAGTATTAAATAGCTCTAACACCCATTCAAAGGCAGAATACACACCTTTTGAAGGATTTGAAGTAGATGGTCTCCCCGTTACAACCATTTTAAGGGGAAAAGTAATCGTAAAAGATAGAAATTTCCTAGGAGAAAAAGGTTTTGGAAGGTTTATAAAAGCTATATAATATAGGCACTTTAGAAATAAAAAGATATTCAAAAATAAGATTTTAATTTTAAAAGGGTTAAAGGGCGGAGCCCTCCCCCACCCAGCGGGGTGGGCTGCTGGGCGAAGGGGAGCTAAAGCAGATTGTATGTAACTTAGAATGATGGAGGTATTTTAAAAATTTTTGAATTCTAGAAGTAAGGTTTAAAGAAGGGTTCAAAGTTTCCAAAGATAGTATATATAATAATATTGGAGGAGATAAGATGAATACACTTTTTAGGGGAAAAGACTTTATAACTACACAAGAATGGAGTAAAGAAGAATTAGAAACTGTTTTTGAATTATCTAATGAGCTTAAAATGAGGTTTGCATTAGGAGAACCTACGGATCATTTGTTAAGATCAAAAACTATCTTTATGATGTTTTTCGAACAATCTACACGAACTCGAAATTCTATAGAAGCTGGCATCACTCAACTGGGGGGACATGCTCATGATCTGACACCGGATAAGATGCAACTTTCTCATGGTGAATCCGCAAAGGATACTGCTATTGTCTTGAGTCGATTCGGTCATGCCATAGCGATAAGAAACTGTTTCTTTGGAATTGGTAACAATTACATGAGAGAGGTTGCAAAATATGCGGATGTACCTGTTATTAACCTTCAAGATGATTTCTACCATCCTCTACAAGGTTTAGCGGATTTGATGACAATAAAAGAAAAATGTGGTAATGATCTTAGAAATATTAAAGTCACTATATCTTGGGCTTATGCAACATCCCATGCAAAACCTTTGTCTGTACCTCAAACGCAAGCATTACTATTTACAAGATATGGAATGGACGTAACTATCGCTCACCCAAAAGAATTTCCACTTATGCCTGAACTCATGAAACAAGCAAAACAAAACGCAGAAAAACATGGTGGAAGTTTAAAGTTCACAAACGATATGGATGAGGCTTTCGATGGAGCCCAAATTGTAATTCCAAAGAATTGGGGTGGATTTTTAGGAGTTGAAGATCCTGATACAGATGAAGGTAAAAAACAGATGAAGGAAAATCTTGAAAAACACAAAGATTGGATCTGTGATGAAAGAAGAATGTCTTTAGCCGATAAAGATGTCCTTTATATGCACGCGATGCCCGCAGACAGAGGCAAAGAAGTAACTGATTCTGTTATAGATGGTCCTCATTCTATAATATATGATGAAGCGGAAAATCGTTTACATACAGCAAAAGCAATCATGGCTTTGACTATGGGAGGAAGGCCTTGATCATTATTTGGAGGTGAACAATCATTTTTAAAACTGTTAATCAACCAAAAAAGAGAATAGACGCATACGAAAAGGTTACTGGAAAAGCTAAATTTGCAGATGATCTAGAATTTCCAAATATGTTGTATGCGAAGGTTCTGAGAACTAAGTATCCTTCGGCGAAAATATTGAACATAAACTTAGATGAAGCCGAAAAAATTCCTGGGGTAAAAGCAATTATTACCGCAAAAGATATACCAAATAACGAATTTGGTGTTATTATCCCAGACCAACAAGTTTTAGCTAAAGAAAGGACTTATTTCATAGGTGATGGAATAGCCTTGGTCGCTGCAGAAACTCCTGAGACAGCAAAAAAAGCGGTTGAAAGTATAAAAGTAGAATACATGGAGCTCCCTGGAATTTTTGATCCATTAGAGTCTAGAAATGCACCAACTATCCATGAAGATAAAGATAATAATCAGGTCATTCACCATAAACTTAGAAAAGGCGATGTAGAAGAAGGATTTAAAAGATCTGATGTAATTTTGGAAAGAGAGTATCAAACCCAATTTGTTGAGCATGCATATTTAGAACCTGAGGTTGTAATTGCCGTTCCTTATGAAAACAACAGTGTGGTTACTATATATGGGTCTATACAAAACCCTTTTGCTTGTCGTAACGCAGTTGCCTCTGTTCTTAAAATCGGATTCAACCAAGTTAGAATAGTTCAAAATCACATAGGAGGTTCGTTTGGTGGTAAAGATGAAGTAATTTCTTCTATGGCTGCTCGAGCTGCTGTTCTAGCTTTGAAAACGAATAGACCTGTAAAATTAAAAAATACTAGGGAAGAATCAATTATCGAAAGTTATAAAAGGCATCCTTACAAACTGAAATACAAAGTCGGAGCAACAAAAGATGGCCAGTTACTGGCTATGGAAATTGAGGCAATCGCGGACAGCGGAGCTTACGCCTGCCAAACTCCATTTGTTACCTGGAGGTCTGTGGTTCAAGCTACTGGTCCTTATGAAATTCCAAACGTTAAGACAGATACTTTTGGATACTATACCAACAATGTATACACTGGAGCCATGCGTGGATACGGTTCTCCTCAAGTTATATTTGCCAATGAATCTCTAATGGATGAATTAGCTCAAGAACTTGGGATGAATCCCTTGGAACTTAGATTGAAAAATATTTTTCACGATAATTCTGTAACAGCAAGTGGCCAAAAACTTGATAATCACAAAGTCAGTCTCGGAGAAGTGATTAAAAAGGCTACCGATTCGATCAATTTTTTAGAGAAATACAAAGAATACAGTAAGGAACAAAAAGGTGATAAACGGAAAGGAATAGGAATGGCTATAAGTTATAGAGGCTGTAGTTTAGGAGCAGAAGCTGTGGATGCCGCTGGTGTCATATTATCCATACAAAAAGATGGAACATTATATTTCTATAGTGGTTTGGCTGAAAACGGACAAGGTCTTAAAACAGCCTTCTCTCAAATTGTAGCCGAGGAATTAGGAATAGATATTGAAAAGATCAACTTTATGGTCGTTGATACTTTGATATCTCCAGATAGCGGTTCTACGGTGGCTTCTCGTGCGACATTGGTTGGTGGGAATGCAACGCTAGATGCCGCTAAAAAGCTCAAGAAGAAATTAACTGATTTTCTTATAGAAAAATATAATTTATCCCACAAAGAATTAATATTTAAAGACAATTCGATTTATACTCCAAATCAAATAAAATTAATGTCTTTCGATGAAGCTGTTTCCAGTGCATACAACTCTGGCGTCTTTTTATCTTCATATGGTTGGTACAAATCACCTGAGATAAGTTGGGATGAAGAAACAGGGCAAGGGAGACCCTATTTTACATATGTTTATGGATGTCAGATAGCAGAAGTTGAAGTTGATATCAGCACTGGTGAGATAAAAGTTTTGAAAATGGTAGCTGCTCATGATGTTGGAAGAGCTATCAATCCTGCAAGCGTTCTTGGACAATTTTATGGTGGGATATCAATGGGCCTTGGATACGGAATCATGGAAGAGTTGGATACAGACGAGGGATACATCAACAACACCAATTTTGACGAATATTTGATACCCACAGTAAAAGATATGCCAGATATAACTCCCATTATAGTTGAAAACCCTGATCCTAGTGGGCCTTACGGAGCAAAATCCGTAGGAGAGCCCACCTTAGAATTAGGTGCTGCTGCTATAGCTAACGCTGTTGCCCAAGCAACAGGAAAAAGAATAAGATCCTTGCCCATAAACTTAGAGAAAATTGTTGTAGGTCATTCTTTGAAAAAAGGAAGGAAGAAAAGATGATTGAATATGATTTTTTAATTGCTAAAGATGTTGATTCTGCTTTAGAATATTTGCATAAATATGAAAATATAAAGGTATTAGCTGGTGGAACTGATATACTGGTAGATATACATAAAGAAAGTCCAAGATTAGAAAAATTTGATTATATATTGGATATTTCTAATATCAAAGGTCTTCAATATATAGATGAAATGGAAGATAACGTCGAGTTGGGAGCTTTGTGTACACATACAATGTTAATCCAATCAAACGTTATCAACAAATATTTCCCATTTCTCGTAACTGCAGCAAAAAGTATAGGCTCCGTACAGATAAGAAACAGAGGTACCGTTGGAGGAAATATATCTAATGCGTCTCCAGCAGCTGATTTAATTCCTCCTTTGATGGCGTTAGACTCTAAGATAGAGCTAAGTTCTATAAATGGGAAAAGGCATGTGCCCTTAGATCAGTATATTGTAGGACCTTACAAGACCAGTAAAAATCAAGATGAACTTGTAACTAAAATAATAATTCCAAAACTAGATGAAAATTATCGTTTTAGTTTTCAAAAAATTGGAAGAAGAAGAGCTTTGAATATAGCAAGACTAAACTTAGCTGTCGTTGCAAAAATAAATGAACAAGACTCAAAAATTGAAGATATAAGAATAGTGCCAGGTTCTGCAACACCTTTTCCGATAAGATTTAAGAATATAGAAGGGGAAATACTAAATCAAAAAGCTAGTCAATTAAATTTGGAAGAGTTAGCAAAAAAAATAGGTGACGAAATGGTAAAAATAACTGGCGAAAGATGGTCTACTCCTTACAAAAAACCAGCCTTGGGGGCAATTTTCAAAAAGGCTATTATAGAGATAACAAATTCAAGTGAAGGTTGTTAAATTAGATTGATTGAAACTTAAGTTGATGGAGGTATTCAAAAAAATGGGAAAAATTGAAGTAACGCTCTATGTGAATAATAAAAAAGAAGTATTACAAGTAGACCCAACGGAGCGACTTCTTGATACTTTACGCAATCAATTGAAATTAACTAGCGTAAAAGAAGGTTGCGATGTGGGAGAATGTGGCGCCTGTACAGTTATTTTAAATGGCGAGGCTGTTCATTCTTGTTTAGTTTTAACTGCTCAAGTTGATGGTTATGAAGTTTTCACCACAGAGGGGTTGGAAGTTAATGGAAAATTAGATCCACTGCAACAATCTTTTATTGATCATCAAGCTGTTCAATGCGGTTTTTGCACCCCTGGTATGCTGATGTCTGCTAAAGCTTTATTGAATAAAAATTCTAATCCCTCAAGGGAAGAAATAAAAACTGCGATAGAAGGGAATCTCTGTAGATGTACCGGATATCAACAAATAGTTGAAGCGATAGAAGCAGTTACACAGAATAAGAAAGGGTGATATCTTTGTCGAACATATTAATAAAAAACGCTAAAGTTATTATCACGATGAATGCAAACAAAGATCAATTGAAAGATCACGATATTTTAATTAAAGGAAACAAAATAGAGAAAATTGCGAAAAATATAGATTTATCAAACGAACAAATAGATGAAGTTATAGATGGTTCTAAATATTATGTTTATCCAGGGTTGATTAACACACATCATCATTTCTATCAAACTTTTACTAGGAACATTCCCCAGGTACAAAATGTGCAATTATTTGATTGGTTAAAGTTTTTGTATCCAATTTGGTCAAGATTAACACCAGATGTTGTTTATTATAGTACTTTAGTTGCAGCAGGGGAATTACTTAAAACAGGTTGCACGACATCAGTTGATCAATTTTATGTTTTTCCAAAAAATCAACCACCAGATCTTCTTGACAACGAATTTTATGCTGCAAAAGAAATTGGGATCAGATTACATGGAAGTAGAGGAAGTATGTCATTGAGTGAAAAAGATGGAGGACTTCCTCCTGATTCAGTAGTTCAAACAGAAAAAGAAATATTGAAAGATTCCCAAAGAGTTATTGAAAAATTTCACGATCCTTCTCCATTTGCCATGCATAGAGTCATTCTAGCTCCTTGTTCTCCATTTTCTGTAACCTCTACACTTCTCAACGAATCTATTAAATTGGCAAGAGAATATAGTGTTTGTAGTCATACACATCTAGCTGAAACAAAAGATGAAGAGAGATTTTGTATAGATGCCTTTGGTAAGAGACCATTAGAATACATGGAGAGTTTAGATTGGTTAGGTTCTGATGTATGGTTTGCCCATGGGGTTCATTTCAACGAAGAAGAGATAGATAAGTTGGCATTAACTAAAACAGGGGTTGCTCACTGTCCCGTTTCGAATTCAAAACTCGCCTCTGGAGCTGCAAGTATCCCCTACATGTTAAAAAAAGGTGTAAAAGTTAGCCTGGCTGTCGATGGGAGTGCAAGCAACGATTCTTCTAATATGATTTTAGAAATGAAAACTGCTTTTTTGATGAGCAGATTAATTTACGGTATCAACGCTATCACATCCGAAGATGTGCTGAATATAGCCACAAAAGGTGGAAGTGAAGTTATAAACCAACCAGAAATCGGAAGTTTAGAGGAAGGTAAGGCAGCAGATATGTTCTTGATTCGTTGGGACCGATTAGGTTATACAGGAGGTCTTTACGATCCCATTTCAATGCTCATTAACACTGGAGATTCTCAAATCGTAGATATGACAATCGTCAATGGAGAAATAGTTGTAAAAGATGGTGAGCTTGTCAAAGTCGATGAAAGAAAAATTATAGACAAAGCTAATGAACTTTCTAAAAGGATGGTCAAAGCCTGAAATTTGGAGGGAACAACATGTTGTTAATAGGTAACGCTACTATTCTCACCTTTGATGAAGAAATTCCTATAATTGAAAATGGTGCAGTATTAATAGAAGGAAAAAAAATAAAAGAAATAGGAGAAACAGAAAATTTACTTCAAAAATATCCAAACGCTATTTTCAAAAACGCCCAAGATAAAATTCTAATGCCTGGTTTGATAAACACTCACACACACCTGTACAGCACTTTCGCCAGAGGAATGAATTTAAAAACCGACATCCCTCCACAAAACTTTTTAGAAATATTAGAAAAATTGTGGTGGCGATTGGACAACACTTTAAACGAAGAGGATATTTATTACAGTGCGTTATTTGCAATCTTAGAGAACATAAAAAATGGTGTGACAACGATTTTTGATCATCATGCAAGTTTTAATTATATAGATGGAAGTTTGGACATCATTGCGCAAGCTGTCATGGAAACCGGTATAAGGGCGAATCTTTGTTATGAAGTATCAGATAGACATGGACAAGCTAAAAGCGATGCATCTTTAAAAGAAAATGAAAGGTTTATTAGAAAGATTAAGGATTCTGAGAACGATAAATTAGGTGGGATGATTGGATTACATGCTTCTTTTACTCTTGAAGACAGAACTTTAAACAAAGCCTCTGAGTTAGCTGACGAATTAAACGTTCCTTTTCATATCCATGTAGCAGAAGGGATAGAAGATTTGCAAGACAGTGTAAAAAGAGGTTACAAAGGTGTAGTCGATAGATTATCGAAATTTAAAATATTAAGACCTCATACCTTAGCTGTTCATAGTGTTCATATCAAGAAGGAAGAGATCCCAATATTAAAGGAAAGTGGTGCCTGGGTTGTTCACAATCCAGAATCAAACATGGGGAACGCGGTAGGAGCAGCTCCAATAAAAGATTTTTTTGATCACGAAATCCTAACCGGTCTGGGAACAGATGCTTATACACACGATATGTTCGAAAGTATAAAGGTTGCAAACTTGCTCCAAAAACATCAATTGGGTGATCCACAGGCAGGATGGAGCGAAGTTTACAGCATGGGGTTTAACAATAATGTGCAAATTGCTTCCAACCTTTTAAACCTAAAAATAGGAAAGATAAAAGAGAATTTCCCAGCCGATTTAATAATAGTGGATTATATCTCCCCAACACCCGTTGAAAAAGACAACGTTTATTCCCACATCCTTTTCGGAATGAACGGTGGGTTGGTTGATACGGTTATTATAGACGGCAAAATTATTATGGATAATCGGGAGGTGACGATTTTAGATTATGAAAGAATACACAGGAGAACTAGGGAGCAAGCAAGAAGATTTTGGGAGAGATTCTGATGATTACTTTGCTCCCACCACATTGAAAGAAGCTGCAGAAATACTTTCAAGATACAGCCCTAACATCAAAATCATCGCAGGTGGTACAGATGTTTTGGTAGATTACTTTGACCGTCTTTATGAAATAGAAAGGTGGTTGAGCTTAAAAAACCTCAATGAACTGAAAAAAATCGAAATCAACAATGATCTAGTTGAAATTGGTGCCTTAATCACCCACGATGAATTAGAAAAATCTGAGATTATACAAAGATATTTTCCGCTTATCAGCCAAGCAGCATGGGATGTTGGATCACCCCAAATCAGAAACATGGGTACCATAGGTGGAAATATTGCAAATTCTTCCCCAGCCGGAGATTTATTACCTCCTTTAATGGCATATGATGCAGTATTCAAACTAACTTCACAAAATGAAACTCGTGAAGTACCCGCACAAGAATTTTTTCTAGGACCTAAAAAAAACACACTTAGAAAGAATGAAATCATCGAAAAAATTATCATTCCAATACCCCAAAAACATACCTTTGGAAAATGGTTCAAAGTTGGTAAAAGAAATGCTTTAATAATTTCAAGTATCACGTTGGCTATTGTTGTGACCTTCAATGATGATGAACGCATAAAAACAGTGAAATGTTCTCTTGGTTCTGTAGCTCCCATTCCAATTGAGATCTCACAAATTCAACCTTTGATGGTTGGGAAAAAATTAAACGAATTGGACTATTCTCATATTGGAAAGGTAGTTTCTGAAAATATTTCACCGATAGACGACATAAGAGGAACCAAAGAATACCGAATAGAAGTTGCAAAAAATCTAACAGTCTACGCTTTAAACGAAATAGAAAGGATGGTGAGGGTAGATTGAAAATAAGCTTTACCATAAATGGTATTAAAAGAGAATGCAATGTAAATTCAACTACCCGATTGTTGGACTTAATTAGGGACGACCTGAAACTTACAGGTACAAAAGAAGGTTGTGGAAAAGGAGAATGTGGTGCATGTACGGTTATAATGAACGATAAGATCGTAGCCTCTTGTTTGGTACTTGCATATGAAGCCAATGGTGCAGATATAGTTACCATTGAAGGTTTGAGTAATAAAGATATTTTACATCCCATTCAAGAGGCATACATTGAAACAGGGGCGGTACAATGTGGATTTTGTACTCCTGGATTTATATTAGCAACTAAGAAACTTCTAGATGAAATTCCTAACCCAACGGAAGAAGAAATAAAAAGGGGATTATCCGGCAATATCTGTAGATGTACAGGATACCAAAAAATAATAGACGCTGTTAAACTCTCGGTCACTAAAATCGCTGAGTATAAGCGAGGTGAGAAACTTGAAGTCAAATAAATACGTAGGGGAGAACGTCTTTAAAGTTGACGCCAAAGACAAGGTGACTGGTAAAGCTATTTATCCCGATGATATATACCTTGAAGACATGCTCTATGTGAAAGTTAAACGCGCAACCCATCCACACGCTTACATCCAAAAGATCGATGTCTCTAAAGCAGAATCATTACCGGGGGTAATTAAGATTATAACCGCAAAAGATTATCCAAATTTGAAAAAGTTTGGATTGATAATAAAAGATCAACCCGTTCTGGTTGGGATAGGAGAAAAAACCCGTTTTATGGGAGACGCATTGGCAATAGTCGTTGCAAAGAGTAAAGAAATCGCCACTAAAGCAATTAATTTAATAAATGTTGAGGTTAAAGAATTAGAGGTCATTACCGATCCTTTCAGGGCAATGGAAGAAGACGCTCCAAAAATTCATGAAGGTGGAAACATAGTTGTTACTCATCAATTAAACAAAGGGGATGTAATGAAAGGTTTTAACGAGTCTGATGTAATAATAGAAAGAGAGTACAAAACGCAGCATGTTGACCAACTCCCTTTACAAGTGGAGTCTGGCGTAGCTGTTTACGACGAAAAAACTGGTGTAATAACTATTTGGGCAGCTACACAATGGCTTCATGATACACAAGCAGATATAGCCCAATCTTTGAATCTACCCAAAGAAAAAATCAGAATAATACAACCCGTTATTGGAGGAGCGTTTGGTAGAAAAGAAGATATATCGGTTCATATACATTTAGCGTTGGCTGCAATGGTTACTAAACACCCTGTCAAATTAACTTACACCAGAGAAGAATCTATGATCGCACAGTCTAAAAGGCATCCACTGTATATTAAGGCTAGAACAGGAGCCACAAAAGATGGAATTCTAAAGGCTTGGGAGGTTGAAGTTGTAGGAGATACTGGGGCATATGCATCTAGTGGTCCTGCTGTTGTACATAAAGGTATGTACCATTGTACAGGTCCATACAATGTACCTAACGTTAAGGGCATCGCTCATACCGTTTACACTAACAATACATATTCTGGTGCTATGAGAGGATTTGGAGCAATGCAGATGACTTTCGCCTATGAATCTCAAATGAGCATTTTAGCAGAAAAGTTAGCTATGGATCCAGCAGAGCTCAGACTTAAAAACGCCTATCGAATCGGTTCTACTACGCCAAATGGTCAAAGACTTACACAAAGTGTCAACGTCGTTGAAACAATACAGGAAGCTTTAAAGCTTTCAAAAGAGAAAGAAGGTGTTCGACATTGAAGAAAAAAGGAAGAGGTATGGCTACAATAATGTTCGGATATGGTTACGGTGAAGGATTTCCCGATTTTTCTCATGCGACGGTTGAATTTACGGATAATGAAAAGGTTTTAGTGGTAACCGCAGCTGCCGATGTAGGACAAGGAGTTTTAACGGTTATCAGTCAAATTGCAGCAGAAGTTCTTTCAGTTGGTGTTGAAAAAGTAAAAGTCATTCAGGGCGATACTCATAAAACTATGAATTCAGGATCAACATCTGCAACTCGTCAAACCACCTTTACAGGAAATGCCGTAAAACAAGCGTGTGAGAACTTAAAGGGAAAAATTTTCCATTATGCGAGTTTAGAGTTCAATAGTAATTATCCTGAACTAACTTTGAAAGATGGAAAAATCATCTACAATCCTAACCCTGAAAAAACAATTACTTACTGGGATTTAAAAAGAAAGGTAGAAGAAAAAGGTGAAACTTTGAAAGGTGAAGCGACCTACTTTCCACCAACATATTCTCCCGATTTAATATCCGGACAGGCCCATGAAGTCTACGTTGCTTATACCTTTATGACTCAAATAGTCGATGTAGAGGTTGACACAACCACTGGAAAAGTTGATGTGAAAGATGTTTACACCGCACTTGATTGTGGAAAAGCTATAAACCCTATAAATGTGGAAGGACAGATAGAGGGTGGTACAACTCAAGGAATAGGTATGGCTCTTATGGAAGAACAAGTAATAAAAAATGGAATCACATTAAATCCAAATATGACAGGTTACTTGGTTCCAACTTCTATGGATATTCCGAATTTTCATTCTGTATTAATAGAAAATGAAGATTCTATCGGGCCATTTGGTGCAAAAGGTATAGGAGAACCAACAACCATTGCAGCTTCCCCTGCCATTGCTAACGCTATATACGATGCTATAGGTATTAGATTTTATGAATTGCCTATCACCCCAGAAAAAATTCTTAAAGCTCTAAAAGAAAAAGAAAATGATTAAAAATAACATCTTTCTTACAGGTTCTATAGGTATAGGTAAATCGACGATTATACGTAAAGTGATTAATCAACTATCATTACATGTTTGTGGTTTTTCAGTTGATAGAGAAGGTAAAAAAAATAATTGGAACGCCTTTTATTTAGTAGAAGCATCTTCATTTAATAACGGTGATCGATCTAAAAAATCTAAATATAACAGATTTGCCTTCAGAAATGATTACTCTACAAATTGGGAGATAAATATTCAAGTATTTAACGAAATTGGTGTAAAACTTCTTACAAACATTGATAATGCTGACATTGTAATAATGGATGAATTGGGAAGATTCGAGTTAACTGCTTACCAGTTCCAGCAGAAAGTATATGAAGTTTTAAACAGTGATAAACCTGTTTTGGGTGTAATAAAGGATGAATCTAATCCATTTTTGGATGATATTAGGAATAGAAAAGACGTTCAAATATTTAGAGTGACCTTGGAAAACCGCGAAGAAGTTTACAAAGAGGTATTATTTTTGATAAAACAAATAATTACACTGAAGGAGTGAATTTATGTCTGATATATCTGTAGACTTATTAGGAATGTTGTTAAAAACCCCTGTAATGCCTGCTGCTGGGCCTCCCATTAAAGATGGAGAGAGTGCTTACAAAGCCAAAGAGGGAGGAGCTGGAGCAATCGTTACTAAAACGGTCTCAGTGAAAGCTGCAAAAGTTCCAAAGCCAAATATGGCACAGGTAAAAGGAGGTTTTATCAATACCGAACTTTGGTCTGAGTTATCCTTAGAACAATGGATTGAAAAAGAATACCCTAAGGTTGTTGAAACAGGGTTGCCTGTGATAATAGGAGTTGGGTACACCTCTGAAGAGATAAAGGAAGTAATACCAAAAGTAGAACGATTCGCTGATGCCTTTGAACTCTCTACTCATTATCTTGGTAACGATCCAACACCTATGATTAATAGCATAAAAGCTGCAAAAGAAAGTACAGACCTTCCCGTTATGGTAAAACTCAGTCCCCAAGTAGATATTCCTACGTTTGCAAAAGAGGCTGAAAAGGCAGGTGCAGATGGTTTAGTCTTAATAAACTCTTTCGGTCCGACGTTAGATATTGATTTAGAAAGCGGTAAACCATTGTTGGGAAGTGAGAGAGGTTATGGGTGGTTATCAGGTCAAGCAATATTTCCCTTAGCTTTGAGGGCAGTTTTTGAGGCTGTAAGATCGGTTAATATTCCGGTAGTTGGAGTAGGTGGAATCAGTACAGGCAAAGAAGCAATAAAGATGATAATGGCAGGAGCCCAAGCTGTACAAGTCTGTACAGCTGCGATTTTAAATGGACCTCAAATATATAACAAAATTGCCAACGAAATTGAAAAGTATCTGGACGATCATGGTTTCAACTCCCTAGAAGAAATTAGGGGAATAGCTCAAAAAAATACCGTTATCCAGCCAAATTATAAATTGATAGTTCCAGACATAAACGATGAAAAATGCACTGAATGTG
>NZ_AZRI01000037.1:0-1267 GCF_002895585.1 Petrotoga sp. 9T1HF07.CasAA.8.2
CGGTAAGAATAAACAAAAGATTATCGCTAATTTGGGTAGAATCGATACGATCAGTAGAAAAGAAGTGGAAAATATTGTCGATAAACTCGTACAGATATATGATATAAAAGGTTATGTGAATTTGAATAGTGTTGAGGAAGCACCCGATAAGAAGAATTATGGGATAAAGGTAATAGTGGATAAATTGTTTGAAAGGTATGAGATGGATAAGTTCTTTGAAAAGATGGATAAAAAGACGAGGTTCGATGTGGAAGATTTGTTGAAAATAATGGTTATGAACAGAATAATAGAACCGAAAAGTAAGTTGGGAATATTCAACGATCTAGATTATTACGGGTTCAAAAGGATGGATGAGGCAGAGACAGATGGGGAAGGGATAGCCTTACAATGGCTGTACAGGACGCTAGATGTTTTAGCGCAAAAGAAGGAAGAGTTAGAGAAACATCTGTATCGTCAAAGGATAAGTTTATTCAATTCTGTAGTAGACTTAGTGTTTTACGATGTAACGACGTTAGCCTTTGAGACACAACAAACGAACGAGTTACTGCAGATGGGGTATTCTAAAGATAAGAAGTTCAACGAATCACAGGTAGTTTTAGGGATGTCGATAGATAGGGATAGGATGCCGGTTAGTTTTGATATATACCCAGGTAACACATTCGAAGGACATACGTTCAAAGATACGATTGAAGTGATGAAAAAGAGGTATCAGTTGGGGAAGGTAATAGTGGTTTCTGATAGGGGGATGATGAGTAGAACCAATATGGAAATAGTAGAGAATTCCGATTACGAATTCATAGTAGGTAAATCGATAAAACAATTAAAAAAGGTGGATATATTCGATGGGGAATTCACTGAAATATCAAAAGGGATTGAATACAGAGAAATAGAATACGAGGGCAAAAGATTACTCATAATACATTCAAAGGAAAGGGCTGAAAAAGATAGAAAAGACAGGATTAGATTGATTGAAAAAGCGAAGAAAATGTTGAAAGATGGGGACATAGAATCAAAAAGCAAAAGAGGTGCAAAAAAGTACTTAAAGACAAAGAACGAAGTAGATTACACACTTGATATTGAAAAGATAGAAAAAGACGAAAAATATGACGGATACTATGGAATAATAACAAACACACAGTTGAATCCAAAACAGATATTAGAGCAATACCATACCTTGTGGAAAGTGGAAGAAAGTTTCAGAACACTAAAGAATTATCTTGAAACAAGACCGATATTTCATTGGACACAGAAAAGGATAAAGGGACAC
>NZ_AZRI01000038.1:0-8318 GCF_002895585.1 Petrotoga sp. 9T1HF07.CasAA.8.2
TTCCATAGAAGGGTGGGGAGCGGGGAATGGGCGCTATATCTAATGTTTTAGAGTATAATTTTTAAAAATAAGGGGAGGACTACTATGACTTCACTAGCAGAAAGCGGCAAAAAGAAAATAGAATGGGTAAAAAAGCACATGAAAGTCTTAAACTATTTAAAAGATCTATACCAAACAGAAAAACCCTTTGAAGGGGTAAATGTAGCTATAAGCATCCATTTAGAGGCGAAAACAGCTTACTTAGGAATAGTATTGCACGAATTAGGTGCCAACGTTGCTATAACAGGGAGTAACCCCTTATCCACACAAGAAGATGTCGTAGAAGCTCTGAAAGAATATGGACTCAACGTACATGCAGAAAGAACTTTAGATGAATCAGTCTACTGGAAAAATATCGATAAAATATTAGAAACTAATCCTAACATAATTTTAGACGACGGAGCAGATTTGGGAATAACCTTGATAGAGAAACACCCTGAAAAAGTAAGCAATCTCTGGGGAATCTGTGAAGAAACCACCACAGGTGTAAAAAGATACAAATCCCTCTTCAAAGAAAATAAATTACCTGTACCTGTGATTTTAATAAACGACTCTTACATGAAATATTTGTTCGACAACAGATACGGTACAGGCCAATCAACGTGGGACGGGGTTATGAGATCAACTAACCTTTCTGTTTCTGGTAAAATAGTAGTTGTAGCAGGGTACGGTTGGTGTGGTAAAGGTGTTGCCATGAGAGCAAAGGGATTAGGCGCCAACGTTATAATAACCGAAGTTGATCCAATAAAAGCTAACGAAGCGATAATGGATGGATTTAGAGTTATGAAAATGGATGAAGCAGTAAAATACGGGGATTTTTTTGTAACGGTAACAGGTGACATCGATGTAATAACGAAGAGGCACTTTTTAGAAATGAAAGAAGGTGCGATTCTTTCCAATGCCGGACATTTTGACGTTGAAGTAAAGGTAAAAGATTTGGAAGAAGTTGCGGTAGACAAAATCAACGTAAGAAACGGAGTAGAAGAATACAAATTACCTAATGGGAAAAGCGTATTTTTATTAGGACAAGGAAGACTGGTTAATCTTGTTAACGGCGATGGTCATCCCGCAGAAATAATGGATCTCTCCTTTAGTTTACAGTTAGAGGGTGCAAAATATATAAAAGAAAACCACCAAAATATGAAAGTAAATCTTTCCCCAGTACCTTATGAAATAGACGAAAAAATAGCACAAATTAACCTAAAAACATTAGGAATTGAGATAGACACCCTATCTGAAGAGCAAAAAGATTATTTGAATAGTTGGAAATAATGTAGAAGGGACACCTTTGGGTGTCCCGTTTACTCTACCAGATCTGCATACATTGGAAAACGTTGACAGAGAGAAACAACATCTTTTTTAATTTCTTGTGCTAAATCTTTATCTATATTCCCTTCTTCATCAAGAACATTGTTTGCAACTTTTGCTATCATTGAAGCGATTTCTTTCATTTCTTCTTCTTTCATCCCACGCGTGGTAACGGCTGGTGTACCTATCCTTATTCCACTAGTCACGAAGGGTGACAACTTTTCTTTGGGAACAGTATTTTTGTTAACCGTGATATCACATTGTCCTAATGCGTTTTCAAGGGCTTTCCCTGTTATATTAAGCTCAGATAGATCCACCAAGAACAAATGCGTATCCGTTCCGCCTGAGACGATTCTCAAACTTTGATTAGAAAGTTCTTCGCTTAAAGCTTTAGAATTTTTAACAACTTGTTTTTGATATTCTTTGAACTCTCCACTCATAGCTTCTTTAAAAGCAACAGCCTTTGCCGCTATTATATGTTCTAAGGGACCGCCTTGTATCCCTGGAAAAATAATTTTATTGATTGATTTGTAAATATCACTATCGTTTGTGAGAATAATCCCACCTCTTGGCCCTCTTAAAGTTTTATGCGTTGTCGAAGTAACGACATGCGCGTACTCAACTGGGTTTGGATGAATACCAGCGGCAACTAATCCTGCAAAATGGGCCATATCAACCATTAAATACGCACCAACTTCATCGGCTATCTCTCTAAATCTTTTAAAATCTATTATCCTAGAGTATGCACTCCCACCTGCCACAATAACTTTAGGTTTTGCATCCTTCGCTATTCTTTCAACCTCATCATAATTGATTGTTTCCGTTTCTTCATCGACACCATAAGAAACAACATTGAACAACATACCTGAGAAATTTACTGGAGCGCCATGGGTTAGATGGCCACCATGGCTCAACGACATTCCCATTAATGTATCCCCAGGTTTCATAAGCGCTAGATAAGCGCCCATATTCGCTTGGGACCCTGAATGGGGTTGAACGTTCGCAAACTTTGCATTGAAAAGTTCTTTTGCTCTATCCCGAGCAAGCGTCTCAACCTCGTCTATATATTCACATCCTCCATAATATCTTCTTTTTGGGTAACCTTCGGCATATTTATTCGTAAAAATACTTCCTGCGGCTTCCATAACAGATTTTGACGCATAATTCTCTGATGCAATCAATTCTAAACCATACTCTTGCCTTTTAAGCTCTTTTTGAAGAATCTCGTAAACTTCGTTATCAGAACTCTTTAAATCTTCCCACACTGTCAACACCTCTTTTTTAAAATTATAAGATTGCTCATTAAAAAATCATGTTTTTAATATTTTAACACACTATTTAATTTTCGAAATTAATTAAGATCAGCTATCATATATCAATGTTAAAATTTTATTATGAAATATATTTCATGAAATTTTTTTCATATGCCCAATAAATGCTTCTAATCGTCAATAAACGTCTGTAATCGTCTGTAACTGACTTTGACTTATCTCGATTATTTGATTATAATTGAGTTGTAGGATAAATAATGAAAAGGGGGGCAAATTATGAACTACGAAAAAAAGTTTTCAAAAGTTGCAAAAACGGCGAAAGCAAGCATTATAAGGGAATTATTGAAGGTAGCTTCTGAGCCTGAAACGATATCGTTTGGTGGGGGTGTACCTGATCCAGAGACTTTTCCTCGAGAAGAATTAGGAGAAATTGCGGCAAAAATTGTTAAAGAAGAATACAAAATAACACTACAGTATGGTCCTACCGAGGGAGATAACGAATTAAAAAACGCTTATATAAATCTACTAAAAAAACACGAAGGAATAGAAGGGGTATCTCCGGAGAATATGTTGATAACTGTTGGTTCCCAGCAAGCCCTACAATTGATAGGTCTAGCACTGCTCGATGAAGATTCTTACTGTGCTGTAGGAAAACCAGTTTATTTGGGTGCAGTCAGCGCTTTTAGACAAATGTTTCCTAAATTTATGGAAATACCTTTAGAAGATGATGGAATGAATGTTGATATCCTTGAAGAAAAATTAGAAGAGTTAGTAACTAAGGGAGAAATAGATAAGTTTAAATTCGTTTACGTGGTGCCTACATTTCAAAATCCTGCTGGGGTAACTATGTCGTTAGAAAAAAGAAAGAAATTAATTAACTTAGCACATAAATATGATTTTTTAATTCTCGAGGATGATCCTTATGGTTCGTTGAGATTTGAGGGAGAACCAATTCCGTCAATTTACTCTCTTGATCCAGAAAGAACGGTCTTATTAAACACATTTTCTAAAATTTTGTGTCCAGGTCTGAGAATTGGGATAATTGTTGCATCAAAAGACTTATTAAGAAAGCTAACAATACTTAAACAAGGTGTAGATCTATGTACACCATCTTTGACCCAGAGACTAGCCGCTAGATACCTCCAAGCTCACGATAGGATCGAACAGTTAAAACCCACATTAGAACTTTATAAATCAAAAAAAGATACGATGTTGAAGGCGTTAGAAGAGGAATTCGGTGATATGCAAGGGGTAAGTTGGACTCGCCCGGAGGGTGGGCTCTTCATATGGTTAACTTTTCCAGAATGGGTAGATACTATGGAAATGTTTGAAGAAGCAAAGAAGAACAAAGTATTGTACGTTCCGGGAGAGGCATTTTATGTAAACGAGGTAGAAAAAAATCACATGCGATTATCTTTCTGCCTTCCTTCACACGAAGAAATAAAAGAGGGTATAAGAAGATTGAGAAAAGTTACAGAAAATTATATAAATGCGAATTCTATCCGTAGCAAATCCTAAAAAACTGATTATGGGAGGAGCTTTATGTATAAAATATTGGTCATAAATCCAGGTGCAACGTCTACAAAGCTCTCACTTTTTGAGGATGAGAAAGAAGTAATCTCGGAAAGTATAGAGCATTCCGTTAGCGAGATAGAAAATTGTAAAACGATTATGGACCAACTTCCTTTTCGTAAAAAGTGCGTAGAAGATTTTCTAAAAAGATACAACATATCTATCAATGAATTAGATGCGATAGCTGCTAGAGGGGGGATACTTCCTCCTATGAAAAGTGGAACTTACCAGGTGAATGAGGATATGGTTAATTACCTAAAAACCAAAACAAGAGTTGAACACGCATCGAACCTAGCTGCTGTAATAGCCTTTGAAATATCAAAGAATTCCTCGAAAGGCTTACCTGTTTTCATTACTGATCCTATTTCTGTTGATGAGTTTATCCCCGAGGCGAGAATTTCTGGAATACCACAACTTGAAAGACACAGTTTATTCCACGCTTTGAACATGAAAATAGTTGCAAGATTTGCGGCAAAAGAATTGAACAAAGAATATGAAAAATGCAATTTTGTTATAGCTCACTTGGGCGGTGGAATCTCTGTTGGTGCGCAGAGAAAAGGCCTTATGATCGACGTTAACAACGCAACAGATGAAGGACCTTTTAGCTCACAAAGAACGGGAGAATTACCAATGGGGGACCTTGCAAAATGGATTTTTAAAAATATGCATTCATACTCCAAAAATGATGTCAAATCAACATTTGTAGGAAAAGGAGGTTTGTTTGCATATTTAAAAACAGCAAGTTTAAAAGATGCTTTAAAACTTGCCGAAAAAGATGAATATGCAAAGTTAATTGTAGAAGCCATGGCTTATCAAGTCTCAAAGGAAATAGGTGGGATGGCAGCAATTCTGGGTGGAGATCTCGATGCAATTATCTTAACTGGTGGAATGGCTCATAGCGACTACTTTGTTGAATTGATCAAAAGAAGGATCGATAAGTTAGGTGTGGTAATGGTTTACCCTGGAGCTTACGAGATGGAAGGACTCGCCTTAGGAGCCTTGAGAGCACTCGAACAGTTGGAAGATACAAAGATATGGGAGGGTGAAAATATTTTATGAAAATTGAGAACATTAGACAGATTATCGAATTAGTAAAAAATGAGCACAGATCAAAAACGATTGCGGTGGCAGCTGCCGAAGATGATGTTGTCTTGAAAGCTGTTCAAAAAGCTAAGGAAATTGATTTATGTAACTTTATCTTGTACGGAGATAAAACAAAGATCCAACATATATCAGAAGAAATTGGACTTGATACCACCAACATAGAAATCAGAGATGCTTCAACCCCTCTTGAAGCAGCAAAAGGAGCAATACAAGCCGTTGCCAATGGAGAAGCCGATCTTCCTATGAAAGGAAAACTTAACACCTCTGAGATTTTATCGGTATATTTAAAGGATGAATATGGTTTAAAAACAGGAAAAACGATGAATTTAGTCTGTGTCTTTGAAATACCCAGATACCACAAGTTGTTGATAATCTCTGATGCTGGTATGGTGATTGCTCCAACTCTTGAACAAAAAGTTGATATTATAAACAACGCTGTGTCAGTAGCCCATAAGTTAGGTATAGAAACACCAAAAGTTGCCGTTGTAGGGGCATTAGAGCAGGTTAACCCCAAGATGCCTGCAACAGTAGAAGCGGCAATATTAGCACAAATGAACAGAAGAGGCCAGATAAAAGGATGCATAGTAGACGGACCTTTTGCTATGGACAATGCCATTTCTAAAGAAGCTGCTACACACAAAGGAATAAACAGTGAAGTCGCTGGAGATGCGGATATATTAATCATGCCCGATATAGAAGCGGGAAACATATTGTATAAGACCTTAGTATATTTCGCCGATGCAAAGCTGGCGAGTTCAATTGTAGGGGGCAAAAAACCGGTAGTTTTAACCTCTAGAGCCGATAGTGATGAATCCAAACTCAACGCCATGGCGTTTTCAATCTTGATGTCTTAAATTTAAAAAGGAGAATTCATATGTATAAAATTCTCGTTATAAATCCAGGGTCCACATCGACTAAAGTTGCTGTTTATGAAGATGAAAATCAAAGGCTAAAAAAAGTCATAGATCACGATGTGAACGAATTGAAAAAATACAAGACTGTTGCCGATCAATATGAATTGAGGAAGAATACGATTTTACAGTTTTTGAATGAAGAAGGAATAAACTTACACAGTTTTTCAGCCATCATTGGGCGCGGAGGACTCTTAAGACCTATACCAAGTGGAACTTATGAAATAACCGATCAGATGTTAGAAGAGTTACAAAAAGCCAAATACGGAGAACACGAATCGAATTTAGGGGCTCTTATAGCAAACGAACTAGCTGAACAGATTGGTGTAAAAGCTTACATAGCCGATCCCGTTGTGGTGGATGAGATGGAAGATATAGCAAGAGTTTCAGGTCACCCTTTCTTTCAAAGAAAATCGATTTTTCATGCTTTAAATCAAAAAGCAGTAGCAAGATCGCTCAGTGAAAAATTAGGCCGTAATTATTATGACTTGAATCTCATCGTTGTTCATATGGGCGGGGGGATATCCATCGGAGCACACAAAAAAGGCAGGGTAATTGATGTGAACAATGCCCTTGATGGAGATGGCCCTTTCACCCCCGAAAGATCTGGGACGTTGCCCCTTGTTGGGTTTATAGACCTTTGCTACTCAGGAAAGTATTCTGAAGGTGAAATAAGAAAGTTCATAAAAGGTAATGGAGGGTTAATTGCTTATTTAGGTACTAACGATGTGAGAGAGGTCGTAAAAAGAATAAAAAACGGGGATAAAAAAGCCGAATTAGTATATTCTGGGTTGATACATCAAATCGTTAAATGGATAGGTAAAATGTCAGCAGTTTTGAATTTTGACGTTGATGCCATAGCTTTAACTGGCGGAATGGCATACGAAAATGAGTTTCTTGTTCCTCAAATAAAAGAAAAAGTAAGTTTCATCGCCCCAGTGTATGTGTTTCCTGGAGGAGACGAAGAAAAAGCCTTAGCCTTAGCGGCGCTTAGAGTATTAAAAAAAGAAGAACAAGCAAAAACGTACTAATAAAGGAGCTCTAAATACATGTTGAAAAATTTATTAAAAGATTATCAAGTTCATATTTTTGTTGGGATGTTTGGTTCTGGAAAAACGGAAGTTTCTATGAACGTAGCCTTGGAATTAAAAAAAGAGAACAAGAATGTAGCAATTGCGGATTTGGATATAATAAGCCCGTACTTTCGGGTAAGAGATAAAATTGAAGAATTGAATCGAAAAGATATTAAGGTAATCGCTCCCCCAGAAAAATACATGCATGCAGACGTTCCCATTGTACCTGGTGAGATAGGAGGATACATAACAAACCAAGATTATAAAACGGTAATAGACGTCGGGGGAAACGAAGATGGTGTAAAAGTTTTAGGATCTTTAAAAAATTATATAGGTAATGCAAAATGTGCTCTGTATTTTGTAATCAACACGAGAAGACCTTTTATGGATACTAAGGAATATATAATAAAAAATTTGCAATCTCTAGAAAATAGTTCACGATTAAAAATAAATTATTTAGTTGTAAATTCAAACATTCAAAATGAAACAACTAAAGAAATCATAGAAGAAGGAGAAAACATAATAGGAGAAGTATCCAACATAACAAATATTCCCATCGCATTTACAGTAGTAACTAGAGATTTAGAAGATAAGATAAACGCTAAGTTTGAAAAATTTGTGATTCAAAGATTTTTTGGGAACTATGGTTTTTGCTGATCTGTGCAAAATAGTTTGTTTGCAATGCTTTAGAAATGTCTCCCAAAATCTCGTTTGCTACGCTTTTGCAGCTCTGTGCAAAAAGTTTTTTTGGGATAAATTTAAATTTGGGGGTTCTTAAGGGGGTATCCCCTTTTGCGGCTCTGTGCAAAAAGTTTTTTTGGGATAAATTTAAATTTGGGGGTTCTTAAGGGGGTATCCCCTTTTGCAGTTCTGTGCAAAAAGTTTTTTTGGGATAAATTTAAATTTAGGGGTTCTTAAGGGGGTATCCCCTTTTGCAGTTCTGTGCAAAAAGTTTTTTTGGGATAAATTTAAATTTAGGGGTTCTTAAGGGGGTATCCCCCTTAATGCCAATAAATGATTGGAGGGAAAACGATGAAAGA
>NZ_AZRI01000039.1:0-17839 GCF_002895585.1 Petrotoga sp. 9T1HF07.CasAA.8.2
AAAATAAAGGATTAGAAAGGTAGCAAGGTGAAGCGTAAGACTAAAACACTGATAAATAAAGGAAAAGAAAGGCATGTAGTGACACTTTTGAAAAACAGAGAAAGCAAAAAACGCTTTTTTGCAGTTATTCATGCCTGTTTTAGAATTCTTACGTTTTTGTAACTGTCAAACTCAGGACCTCATGCTTTAAGGCATACATGCGCAAAAAGACTTTTGAACTCGGGAAAAAATTTGGAGGAAGTTCGATATATACTTGGACATACAACCATCTCAACTACTGGGATATACGTAAGATCTGATAGCCATAGTTCAGTACTGGATCAAATATAAGATTACAAGTTTAAAGTCACCTCTTAAAAAGTTCCCCAACTTAACGGGGAACTTTTTGATAAAATAGGTTCTATCACGGCGCCTTTTATCAACTGTTAGTAGATGAGTTTCCCGAAAATTCATCTTTACCTTTCAACCATTTACTCAACATCTCTGCTTTCTCTATCCTACCCAACTTCAGATATGCTTGATATTCGTAATCCAAAGAGAGTACAGCTACTTGCATTCCTTCAACCTCTATAACCCGCTTGTGACGCTCCAAATCTACGGGGCTCTCCCAATTCCCATCTTCAAGCCTCTTTTGAATGTCTCCCATGATCTCTACTTTTATTCCGTCAATCATCAATTCCCCAAAGTGCGAGCGAATCCTCTCTGCAGAAGAGAACCTAACTTTTTTGGTTACGAAATCAGAAAAATGACGCTCAATCTCATAGGCTCCCTGTTTATCAGTCTGGATGTCAATGTCATTAGGCTCTACAGGCATACCTTGAAGTGCAAAACCGAGGCTTCCTGTAACTACCCAGTTCACATTGGTGTTATTCAGTCGATTGTATATTTTGCGCAGAACTTCAAGATACCGTGGGTCTATCATTATATTTTCCCCCCTTGGGCAGCATTTCATCTAATATATTATATCTAAATAAAATTCTCTTATTATTTGTTCTGATAGTTTCACATACTCTTCTTCAATATCATACCCAACGTAATGCCTTCCTGTTTTAATTGATGCAATAGCGGTTTGTGCACTTCCCATAAAAGGGTCTAAAACAACCTCATCCTTATAAGTGTAAAGTTGAATTAATCTATATGGAAGTTCCACAGGGAACGGGGCAGGATGTCCAATTCCTTTGGCTGAGACAGCTGAAAAAGTCCATACACTCTTGATAAACTCAAGAAATTCCTCCTCCCTTAAAAACTTTACTTCGGTTTTTTTATTGCCTTAAGTAGTTTCAATTGATCGTATTATACTATAAAATATCGCTCATGAGATGATTTTTAGAAGAAAGAATAGGTACAACCACCTAAAACAGATGATTTTAACTTCATTGAAAATCACAATAAAAAAATAAAGATAAAAAATCTTTAAACAAAGTGAATTTTTTTGTAGTATAATTGAACCGAAAATTAATAAAGACTAATTATTGTTACTTCCTAAGGTTAAAAGATACACAGATTGAATTAAAAGAACCAAAGGGTAGTTTTTATTTATGAGACACAAAAAATGTTGAGTGTGAATAAAATTGACTGGACCGCTTATTGAGAAGCGATTTTGACAGATCCCTTAAGTATCAACTATGGTCTAGTGGGAGAATGGAAGGTAGTAGAGGTATTTCCTATATATTTATTGAGAACATCTTTAGGTTTTGGAATGAACATGTATGTGTTGGAGTTGTATGGAGAAGTTAGGGTAGCAAGTGAAAACTTTTTGGACCAATATAGACTCAATGATTATCTGCAATATTGAACTTCTCAGTTGCTCCCATCTTATTACTGAAATCATCAACAACGAAACAATCGATCATATAGATTGCATTGAGAAAAGTGAATATATTATTCTCAACAATTTTCCCGCTACAGCTAACACAGCAACAGTATGTGATTTACCTCGAGTACGTAGTTTCATGTAATAATTCTTGAAGTATTCATTGTTTAGAATAGCGACAATGGCAGCGATGTAAACAGCTTTTCTTAGGTACCTGTTACCTTTTCTTTTGATAAACCAACCTTTTTTCATTTGACCTGATTTCTCTGTATGAGGATCGATGCCAACAAAAGCTACCAACATTCTATTCTTTTTTGAAGAGCTAACTCATGCGCATCGTTGCCACTTGCTATTGAATTTTTAGAAAGTGTAATGATTTGGTCCAACTTATTTTTATCGAAATGCAATTGATTATCTATCTTCATCGTATCAATAAGCTGTTTTTTGTTGGCTGTAGCGATCTTCCTTGCAGAAGGGAAATTATGCAATAAATTCATTAAACTCTTGGTAAAGATAGTGGATTGAAAAGATTCCAATTATAATCTTTCTTTTGTTGAACTTCTTAAGGATCTTGTCGAAAGTTGTGAAGCCACTCATGTTCTGTTTGAGTTTACCGCTAACGATTTTGGTCCTATCTGAATTGGAGACGTAGTAATGAAAAGAGTTTTTAGAGATGTCAATACCTACAAAATACATATTTTTTCACCCCCACTTTAGTATTGTTTGAAGATCCGCTTTTAAATAAAATGGTTCTTATATTGTATAATCAAATATCATAGAAGATAGTATACGTTCCTTTAAAGGAGGTCTTATAATGAGTGAACAAAACTACAGGGTCAGGATTAAAAACGGTGAGGTCGAAATTGAAGCCGAGGGAGATAAGGAGTTTGTAGAAAAACACATTAAAGAATTAAAGGAAGAGGTGCTAAAGTTTGCTAAAGAGTCGCCACCTAAAGAGAACTCATCCACTCCAGAAATCTCAACAGAGAATGAGTTAGAAAAGCTATCATTAGTTGAATTCTATAAGCAGAAACAACCAAAAGATCATAACGAAACTGTTCTTGTTTTTGCTTATTGGTTGACAAAGAGAAAAAAGAAAGAAGAATTTAAAACAAAGGATATTACCGCTTGTTATGATGAGGTAAGAATCCGTAAACCAAAAAATACATCACAAAATGTACAGAACGGCGTAAAAAAGGCATTGTTAACTATTGGGTCTGAAAATAGTTACTATAAGTTAACTCTTTCAGGCGAAGAATTTGTAGAAAAAGTATTACCTCGAAAAGGTGAAGAATGACGGACAATATAAAGAAGATACTTTCTAGTAAAATTGACCCAGACCTGGTTGAACATTTATTAGAACATTATAAAAAATTAAAACAAAAATTTTTCCTTAGTCAATATGAGCCAAGCCAGTTGAACTGTGCTAAGTTTGGAGAAGTAGTGATGCGGATTCTTGAAGATATTACCAAGGGAAGTTACACTTCATTTGATAAAACTGTTTCTTTAAATACCCTTTCAAAAAAACTTGAACAGCTGCCTAAGGGTCAATTCCCTGATTCAATAAGAATTCATATTCCTCGGATTCTTCGAGCCACTTATGACATTAGAAGCAAACGCGGAGTAGCACACATAGGAGAGATAACTCCAAATCTTATGGATGCTACTTTTGTTGTTTCAGCATGTGACTGGATTATGGCAGAATTTGTAAGATTATATTACTCCACTGATCCAACCGAAGCACAAAAAATCATAAGTTCAATTGTCGAAAGAAGAGTACCTATTATAGAAGAATTTGGAGGAGATATTAAAGTTTTAAGTCCAAATTTAACCGTACCTGATAAAATTTTGGTAATTCTTTACAAAAAGTATCCTGATTATGTTTCAACCAGTGATCTTAAAAAATGGATAAAAACTAAGTCACCTTCTCATATTACAACTGTTTTAAGTCGGTTAGATAATAATGCTAATATCCACCGCAAGAAAAAAGAAAACATAATTACCAGAAAAGGCATAGATTATGTTGAAAAGAAACTATTAAGGGATCTTTAATTCGCCAACCATCATGGCTCGCCCTTTGGGTTGCCTAACGCAACATATACGGTTTACTTCGTTCACCCGAATTTCCTTCGGCAACCTTTCCTATCCGGAAACGTTAGGCGAAATACTTGCAAATTTAGAAAGAAAAATGTTGCATTATGAAAACCATGGGGGTGTTACTACTAAATGAGTTTGAATGAGAAATTTTTACTAACATCATTTCTTCAGTATAATTACTTTCCCCCACAGAAGATTGGTAAAGAAGAACTTCCATCTATACTGAATCGAAAAATTTAACTCCTGAAATTTCAGAAAAACTGATAAGGTTACCATATAGAAAAAAAGGTTATAATCAAGTTGAGTATAAACTGACAAGATATAATAATGTACCAAGACCTTTATCTATACCACATCCCTTTCCTTACGCAAAGCTATGTCATTTATTGCTTGATAATTAGGAAGATTTGGAATATATTACGCAAACAAAAAACATTTTGATCATTCCTAAATCACATAAAGATAGTCGGATTATCATAATGGATTATGAAAATATTAAAAACAATATTGAACGGCACGTTGAACTTTCATTTAATAAAAAATTTTATGTAAATACTGATATTTCCAACTTTTACCGAGTATTTACTCACATTCAATTCCCTGGACATTAGTTGGATTTGAGACTGCGAAAAAAAATAATGATTCCAAGGAATGGTTCTATGAAATTGACAAGTATCAAAGACTTATAAAAAGAAATGAAACCAACGGAATTCCCACGGACCGGCATCATCCAATATTATTTCAGAATTGATTTTAGTAAGAATTGATAAAACATTAAAAGATGAAAGATTTGTATTTATGAGATTTATTGACGACTACACCGCATATTTCAATACCTAAGAAACAGCAGAAGAATTTATTCGAAGACTATCGGAAGAATTAGCAAAGTACAAATTATTATTAAACATTCAAAAAACTTCTATTAAGCAATTTCCATTCCTATCTTCATCTGAATGAATAATAGATCTAACAACGCATATGCTTGACAAAGATAATATTACCTATACAAAAATGATCCGATTTTTAGAGTACGCATTAAATAAACAAGCTAACACTCCAGATGGTAGCGTACTCAAATATGGTATTAAATCTATTATCTCTAATGTTAAAAATGAAACTGCCAATTTACTTCTTCAATACACATTAAATTTATGTATAACATATCAAATTCTTATACCGCTATTGGATACTTTGTTTGATAAAATAAATTTTAGCTCAGTAGATTCAAATTTAATCACTAAACAATTATTGAATATACTTGAAGTACACGCAATGAACAGACGTTCTGATGCAATGACATGGGTGTTTTATTACTTAAACAAACTATCCCAATCCATACCTAAAGAAATATCAGAAAAAGTAATCAAATCTGAAGATTGCATTGCTATCTTACCTCTTTACTTGTCAAATCAATATGATGATAAAATAGTGGTTTTTGTAATAGGTTAGATAAAAACAATCTTTTCCTTTTAGATAAGTATTGGTTACTTCTATACCAGTTATTTTTTGATGGAAAAATTTCTAATCCATGCAAAGATGATAATGACAAAGGTGAAATGTTTAATATTTTCAAGAAGGAGAAGGTAAATTTTGTTGGTTCTATCACTAAAATATTGGATAATTAAATTGGAGTTAAATTAAGTTTACCCATTGCAATAAAGAAAAACAGAAAATACTTTGTTGCATAAGAAAGTTTCTTGTAATCGAATATCTATTCAAACTCAAGTACCAAACCATTGGCTTGAACTGTGTCAAGATATTGATATTCCATCAATTCATAGAGGCTGGTTTTATCTTTCTTGATAAGAGTGTTAGAATTTTTCTAACATTTTTTGAAAGAGAACCAAAAAGTATTTTTGTTATATATTATATATTTAGTTTTACACTATATAATACTTCTTACAAGATTATAACTTATTTACTATTAAAATAGTTATTTTTGTTGAATATAAATAGATTTAATATATAATTTATCTATAACGTAAAATAAGATTTATAATGTATATATGATCTTTGAAAATTAATATATAACAAAACAGATCAACAATAAACTAATGATTCAAATTTTTCCAATGATTAATGAAAAAGCAGTGAATTTATTAGAAATTATTCCTTGATTCTTTTTATAATTTCAATGGTTTTTTATCGAGATCTGCTAATTTTAGCTTATTAGTTTGATCGAGGCGGATATAAATGAAACTCTCTTCTTTAGGTTTAGGAATGAACATCAATGTGTTGGAACTGCATGGAGGGATCAATGGTGTAGCACGTGCGAACTTTTAGGACTATTACAGATTCGAGGGATTATCCGCAAGTTTGAATTTGGAAATAGGATTCTAAAAGAAAAATTATAACTCAGAAAAGGGGGTAAGAAGAGATGGAAAAGGCAGGAGCATTTTTATTAGCAATTTTGATAGGTATGCTACTTATGTTGTCAACGTCACCACAAGTAGCTGAGGAAGAATCAGAAGATATAATAGTTGCGACAGGAGTAGAAGGGATAGACATATTTGATGTAAGAGATCCAACAAATCCAAAGCATTTGTCGCATTTGGAAACTATGTGGGAAGCACATGATGTATTTGTAAAAGATAACAACGCATACGTTGTAACAGCAGGTAGTTTATCAGCTAGTTTATTGATAATAGATGTAAGTCTACCATCTAGTCCGCAAGAAGTGGCTCATTACGACTTACCATATGCCGCAAGTGGTGTTTTTGTAAAAGATAATTACGCATATGTAGCAGATTATGGAAATGGCTTGGTAATAGTAGACATAAGTTATCCAACAAATCCTAAAGGAGTGGGGCATTACGACACAGCAGGTTTGGCAGGTGAGGTTTATGTAAAAGATAATTACGCATATGTAGCAGATGGTTTGAAAGGCTTGGTAATAGTGGACATAAGTGATCCAACAAATCCTAAAGGAGAGGGGCATTACGACACACCGTATTGGGCATATGAGGTTTTTGTAAAAGGTGATTACGCATATGTGGCAGAGGGTAGGAATGGCTTGGTGATTGTAGACATAAGTGATCCAACAAATCCTAAAGGAGTGGGGCATTACAACATACTAGCTGATGCATGTGGTATTTATGTAAAAGGTGATTACGCATATGTGGCAAATGGGGATAATGGTTTGGTGATAGTAGACATAAGTGATCCAACAAATCCTCGAAGAGTGGGACATTACGGCACACCACTTGCGGCATATGGTGTTTATGTAAAAGGTGATTACGCATATGTTGCAAATGGGGATAATGGTTTGGTGATAGTAGACATAAGTGATCCAACAAATCCCCGAAGAGTGGGACATGACGCTACATATCAACTTTGGAATTTGGTGTTTATGTAATCAGTTTTTTCTTTTATAATATTATTTTCCATTTTCTTACCATAATTTAATTCTGATCTGAAGTCACAAAACATCGGGTAGGAGGTAGATAATTAATTTATCTACCGCCTTCTCACACCACCCTACGTACCCATCGGTATACGGCAGTTCAACAGAATTGAAGTTTTAGGTTATACGTTTCCATGATCGAAATTAACCCCACTTCCTTAAGGCGTTTATTAGTTAGTGTCATTGAAAGTATGGGTATTATCAGTTCCGCTAATTTGCTACAATTTTTTAGTTGTTACTTCTTTATATATCACCGATTAGCTTTGAGAATTATTTGTGTCTTATCCATATTATAAAAGTTATATCTCGCTTTTTTATACCTAGATCATTTATAAAAACTTGGTTCTTTCCCAAAAAATGTGGGAAGATAAAATGACATATGAACAAAGGATAAAATAACCTGGTATAATTTAAGGAAAGAACACGAATCAAAGACATCAAATTATGATCTAACCAATCTTTTTCACAGACATTTAATATGATCTAGTGGGAGGATTACTCATGAGCTTAACTACCTTTGTGGAGAAAAACGAGGTCCGAAAGAAAATAGATGAAAATTTTCCGAAACCTTCTTTAGGAATAACAGAAGGGAGAATAGTAGCACCACCTAGAACAAAAAATTATACACTTGTTGGGACTGCTTTTGATTATCTTTTCCGTTTTTGGTTGGAAGCAAATAACGAAAATGTGGAAACGGGAATATGGATTGCTCATCAATCGCTACTATCACTTATTAAAGAATCGTTTTTCAAATTTTTCGAAATAGAGAAAAAAGATCATACTTTTCTCTACAAAAAAATGGATTTTGTTAAAGCTCTAGACCGTGAATTTATGGAAATTATTAAAGAGACGGAGGATCCTAAATGCTGGCCCTCTCCGTTTTCTATTAACACTGTATCAGACATAAAAGAAGGGAAAGTCTATGAAAACCTAGCGGAATTGGTCCAATAATTATCTAATGAAATTGAATTGGAATGGGTTTCCACCCAACCTGCTTTGTTTAAAAAAGTTTGTGAGTCTATTGCTAGAGCTGAATTCGAGTATAAAAGATATATACAAAGCGGTGATCTTTCTGATAAATTAATTGAAGCATCAATAGATTTGGCGAAAATCGATGGAATTTATCGAGGTGGTGGAGTTCGTGGGACCTTAGGGAAATACGAGAATGGAGATATCGAGGACCTAAAGAAGCTGGTAGAAGTTATTCCAAAAGAAGAGTTCGCGAAAGCTAACAGGTATCTACTCAATCCCACTTTCGGGGAAGCGTCATCGCTAGTGGGCGGAGCTGATTGCGATATAATAATGGATGATACGCTGATCGATATTAAAACTACTAAGTATCTGAAATTAGACATTCGTTACTGGCGGCAACTAGTTGGATACTGCGCTTTAGCGGATTTGGCTAAAGAAGAAATGGATTATTTTCCGAGAATTAAGCAAGTTGGCGTATATTACTCGCGACATGGTCGTTTGTGGACCACTGATGCAAGTCAAATCTACGAGAATAGCGGTTACGAAAATTTTAAGAAGTGGTTTAAGAAGGCGCCAAAAGAGATCTGGAAGCGAGAAAGAGAGGAAATACTGCAACAACTAATTGATCGTCGCAATCCGGGGCATTCTTAGCGTACTTGCACGTGTTACCATCTCTTCGATATTCGTCTCAGGACGAAAAATAATGGCACCTCATAGAAAATACTGAAAGGTGTAGAATCGTCTTAGTGAAAAATATAAAGAGGTAAAATAAAAACAGCTTTTAACGTAGCTTCTCATCTTTTGAAAAATTTTCTTTTTTCAAAAGATTTTCTACAAATACATTATTAAAAAATAATCGAAAAGTTATATTTTTTAATAATCTCTGTCGGAAAACCTAAGTTTTCCGACATAGTGAATTAAACAATCTAAAGTTACTAATTTTAACCTCTAAAAACCTTTATCTATGCTAATTACACATTACCTCTTTGTAAGAAGGCCTGAGAGCCTTTGAAATTTTAAATAAATATGAAAACTAATATATTAAATTTAATTCTCAAAATTAAGCGTTTTACGAAGACCCTTTTCTTTAGGACGTGTTAGATAAAAAATTTTACCTTCATTTAAGATGAAAATTTAATTTTTCCTCTTTATCCAGGAATCCATTTTATATACATTGTATATTTATATCATTTTGTATATATTCACAAAGCTACACTAACTAACATACTGGTTCTTTCCACTGATTGTTGAACCCTACCCATTATCCTCAAGAAAAAGATCTTTCTGTCTCAACATCTCAAATTTGTTTCTTCCATACATTATCCTTTTGATAACTTTTACTTCATTCACAGAACCTTCTGCTAGTCAATTGTTGTATTCATATATGATAGCATTTCTAACCGCTTGCATATCTCTTTCCAACCTTTTCGTTCTTTTGAATTTTGGCTCCACAAAGTCAAGAGGTTCAGCAAACGTCTTTTTCTTACACTCTTTGTTTTCACAGAACATCTTTCTTCTTATTACAACTATCGTTGTTTTTTTTACCTTGTATCGGTAAATCTTGAAAGCTTCTTTCATACCTTGAATGTACTTTTTTGGATGGCTTCCCACAATACGGACAGGTTACTTCTTTTTTAGTTGATTTCACCCAAATCGTTATTCTATCTCCTGATACCTCATGTTTAACGTATTCTAAGTTCTCATCCAACAACTTAACTATTTCTTCCATTCCCCTCATCCTCTTTTAAGTGATTTTCATCAATTATATTACCAGAGGCTAATCAAGTCAATCGTTGATGGAAAGAACCACTTTTCGTTTAGTAAGTGCAAATAAAAGCTTGTTTAGATTAGAAAACAATATCAAATATATTTTTTATGGTAATTTTTTTATAGGAAATTATTTCTTCTGCGTAATCAGTATTTATTAATGATCCACAATATTTATCTTTAGCAAGAACTTTTTGAAAAATTCGAGTGTTGGAATATGTCTTAACGCGAGAATTATCTTGAATAAGTTGACTTCTATATTTAGACAAAATATTCAATTTCTCTTCAATTACTGAAGATATATCTATAAACATTGATCCCTTTCCATTATACAAGTTTTGAGAATAAAAAAAGAGATATTTACACGTATGCTGTTCGCCCAGCTCAGGATATATGTTTAATCCAGCCTTATATGTCGCATTTTTTACTAACAAATAAGACTCAAAATGGTCAGGATGTTCATCAGTATAATGAGAAGTTAAAATAACGCCCGGAGTATACTCTCGTATAATCCGAATAATTCTCTTTTGTTGATCAATAACGGTATGTTGAATATTAGCATCTTCAAAAAATAGACATTTTGTACTAATATTTTTATACCTATTTTCCACAAATTTAGATTCTTTAAGTCTTTCAATTTTATCGCCGTTACTTGAATGCTCCCCAGCACTCAAATTGATGATTTTAATTTTATATTCATTAGCATGAAGTAAAATAAAACCACCGATGGAAATTTCTGCATCGTCTGGATGGGGAGAAAAGATAAGAATGTTTATCAAAAATATGTCACCTCCTTTCCTCTGCTTGAATAAATTTTTATTTTCTCTTTTTGCTCTTTTTCATTTTTTCTCGCTCTTCTATTTCTTTATTTCTTTTCTTATTGATGTTGAAGTCTATCTTACTTTTCATAAAATTCTCTTCTCGTTTTAACTTAATGAAATTTTTATATCTATCCTCACTTATTATTCCGTCTTTTACCCCTTTTAATACAGCACATCCTTTTTCAACTGTGTGGGTGCAATTCCTAAATTTGCAATGTAAACTCAATTCTTCGATGTCTGAAAAAGCGCTGTTTGAATTGTAACTACTCCATAAAGAAACCGAACTTAAGCCAGGGGTATCTATTATACATCCTAATCCTTCTCCGAGATAAATAAGTTTTCTGAAGGTTGTAGTATGTTTGCCTCTTTGAGTTTTTTTACTAATTTCTCTTGTTTTGAATATCTCTTTACCAGCAATGTGATTGATTAAGGTTGATTTACCAACACCGGATGAACCTATAATTACGGAAGTAGTTCCTTCAAGTAAGTAAGGAAGAAGTAATTTTATGCTAGAATCTTCGTAGATACTTGTTGCTATCACTTCAAGATTAGGATAAAGTTCCTTTATTTTTTTAATATTCTTTTCAACATTTTCTGCAAGGTCTTTCTTCGTAAGCACAAGAAGGCTCTTAGAATTTGGGCAAGAGAAAGCATATAGATATTTTTCCAATAATCGTAAGCTAAAATTCTCATCAGTTGACATACAAAAAATTATATAATCCACGTTACAGGCAATAATTTGTTCTGAAAATTGTTTACCCCTCATTTTCCTGGAGATCCTATTTTTTCTTCGAAAAAGGTGATCAATTAAAACTTCTTTTTCATTACCTGTATATTGAATAGAAACCCAATCTCCCACATATGGGAATTCTTTTGCATCTTCAATTTCATAGCTGTATCTCCCTTTAAGTTTCCCAATCAATTCACCCTTTGGTGTCATAACAAGATAATTTTCTTTACTGACAAAGGTGATTCTACCAATATTATCATTAATTGGACTATCTCTAAAAAAATTAAAATAACCATATTTCTTCATTATTTCTTCAACCATTAAAAATCCTCCTTATTACAAATTCATTCTTTTGGTTTTGCTATGTCTTTTAAAATAGAGGCTGATAAAAAGTACATTAAGAAAAATCCTCCTGCTGATAATATTAATGTCCAGTAAATAGGATAAAAATCATTCATAATTCCATATATCATCTGTCCAAGAGGAATAGAGATAGTAGCAAGAAGATTGACTATGGAGATAACCCTTCCTAAAAATTTAATTGAGACTAATGTTTTAAACATAACTGATGATGCGATATTCATAATTTCTATTATGGCAACAATTATACCGCTAGCTATGCATAAGATAATTATTGTTGAAAGTTGACCGAGAATTTGAAAGTAATTGAAAATGACAATGGTGGCTAAGACTGTAAAACCAATAGTAATTCCGAAGATTAAGGGAGGTAATAAATTAGCGGCGTCTTCTTTTTTTAGTAATTTCATGGCTATAAATGGAGCTATTAAAACCATCACCGATAAAATAGCCTCGTAACCACCAAATACTATATCAGAGACATTCAATTTATTTCTTAAAAAAAACACTAAGCTTATGTTGAAAGCGGAGGTGAGGAAAAAGTTTGTCAGTGGAGCGAGGATTACTAATTTTCTTAAGAATGGTTCTTTTTTTACAAGGTTAACCCCATCTAAAAAATCTTTCCAAATTGTATTTTTAACGTTTTCTTCACCATCTTTAATATCCTGAGTATGCATAAAAAGAAGAAGCACAGATCCGAGGAATGATATAACGCCTGCCATTATTAGTCCTACACCTACTCCAATGGTGGCATAGAACGTTGCTGCTAAAAGAGGACCAATAATCCCCACTATCCCTTCATCAATATCTGCAAAAGAGGTTGCCACACCTATTTCTTCTTTTTTTACTATAAGGGGTATTATTCCAACGGATGAGCTACTATAAAATGTTTCAAATGTTTCCAATAATATGACTAATACATAGATTATCCAAATAGTTAAAATAATTCCTGATTCATGAAGTATTCCAAATAAGGCTATTGTGACTCCTGAACAAAGCCCTAAAAAAAACATCCAGTTTCTTCTGTCGAAACGATCCCCAAAAACTCCTGCAATGGGGGAAAATAACAATCTTGGAAAGATAGTTATGGATAGCATAGTTGCAAAAAGAGTAGCAGAACCTGTTGTATCCAAAACATACAATGAAAGCATAAATTGAACAATGTTGCTTGCTGCCATAGTAAAAGCACTGCTAAACCAATAGAACATATAATTCCTGTTGTGAAATAATTCTTTCAACTTTTAGACCTCCTAAAAAGTGCGTGTATAAGCAATTGAGTAACTTTTTATATCCCATCGGATCTTAAAAAGAGACTCACCTTTTTAGAAAGGTCTATTTTTACAAACCGAAGGGATAGCCGACTTTCGAATATTTGCTATTAGTATACATAATATATTCATATTCAGCATAGAACCACCCCTTTTTCGGTTTTTATTCAAACTTAGATATATTATACAACGTTTTTCCCTATGAACTTATTTCAGATGTTATTTCCTTATTTTTTCTGTAGCAACTCTTTTCGGCACAAGAAAACCTTACATATTGTACTCTTTGCAATTAACTCTGCTCAAGTACTTCAACCAAATTGGTAGTTTCAAATCGTTTGGAATTTTGTAAAGCCTTTTCTTTATAATATGAGTATTTACTTGGATCATATAATAGCAATTTTACTTTTTCTAACCATTCTTGAATATCTTCGGGATTTTCTACAGTCATTTGTTCATTGCCAGCTGCTTCTGGTATACCTCCAATATGACTAGCTAAAATCGGTATTGAATTTATATTAGCTTCTACTATTCCTCTTCCAAAACCTTCCTTACACAAAGAAGGGAGGAGATAAATTTTGCCAGTTTCATATATCTTTTTTATATCTTGTTGTCTTTGTTTTAATGTAATATTAGGAATGCTATCAATTTCTTGTTGATATTTCAAAGGTGCAGGTCCCCAAGTTTCATAAATAACAAACTCTTCATTTTTGAAAATCTTGGCAAGAGATAATATTATTTCTATGCCCTTAACTTTGATAGGATTAAAAAAAAGTATTCGCTTTTTTTTATATTTTACAGATAAAGATTTATATTTTTGTTGAGGAAATAAAGGATAAACAACTGTTGTTTTTGATTGAAGCTCACTAGGTAAACGGTTACGAATGTCATTTGAAATGCATATAATTCTTGAAACAGTATTTGACCGAAGTACATCGAACTCATTATTTGAAATTATCATATTTTCTGAAGAAAAGTGACTGTGAAAAAAATAAATAATTTTACATCCTTTTTCTACCGCATATCTACTTAATTCATATAATCCGTTTAATTGAGAAAATATAATATCTGGTTTATATTTATTAATAAGTGGCAAAGCATAATAATAAAAATTTTCTCTATTAGGGGAAAAGCATCTTCCAAAGACATCATTCACTTCTTCGTATTTTCCTTTTATAATTTTTTCATATTGCTTAGTATACAAATAATACCTTTCATTACAATTAATAGTTAACACATTGTAGCCCAACATCGCCAAAAACTCCAAAAAATCATTCATTGTTTCTTCTGCGCCCGATAATTGATAAGGAGGGAAACTGTTTGAATTACAAAATAGGATTTTCATTTTTGTATTTAATAGCTCCTTTAGCAACAGCAAATTCAATCATTCTTCCTACATATTCATAAATGCTTTCTAAACAACAAGTATAATTATTGATACATAAAATTCTATCGCAAAGATCTTGTATAATGCCTCTATTTTCCGCCACCTCGTTAAAAATCTTAGCAAATTTTTCTGTATTTATCTTGTCCAATAAAGTGGCAACTTCATTTTTATGAATCACATAATCAATTTGAGAAAATAAAAGTTGTATTGCTAGCGTCTTACCATTCACCCTAAAATTTTCTAAGGAACTATTCAAAAAGCTATAAGGAATAAAATTCAAAAAAATAGCATGTTTGTATTCGAGATTATTACTTAAAATCACTCCTTTCTCACATAAGTTCTCATTGAATTTTGTACCTAAGAAAGGTGTTGCAAAGTAACGAGAATAAATAAACAAAGATTTTTTCTTTTTATATTTTTTTAAGGATTCGTAAGTCTCAAAAAGAGTTTTCATTGTTTCTCCATCATAAAAACACATAATTAGAAACTCAATCATTTCAAATTCTTTTTCACTCAACAAATTATAAGCTTCAATAAAAGCTGTTTTTTTATTTTTTTTATTCATATTATTATATAAATCCTCATTTTGAGTTTCAAAGCCTAATTCAAATCCTTTACAACCACATTTTTTCATTCTTTCTAAAAGATGCCTATTTTTGCAAATGATTTCAGGCCTTGATAAACATATCCAATTGAACTTTAGCCTTTCTTTCTCAATTAGCCAAAGGAATTCATCCATCCATGTATCGCTAAATAATAAGTTATCATCATAAAAGTGATAATCAGAAATGTTATATTTTTCAATTTCTTTCTTAATTTCGTTAAACACTAAATGTGGTGATCTATACCTAACCGTCGTACCCCAAGTTAGATGGGTGGAACAAAAATCACATTTATACAGGCAACCTCTGGAAGCTATGATTGGTAAAGCATGTGAAGCTTTATTAATGTGGATATTCTCATTGTATCGTGTTAAATCAAAAATTTCCCAATTAGGAATTCCATATTTGTCAACATCATCTGAAAGATATATACATTTTTTTATATTTTCTCTTTCAGCTTGATCATATTTGGAGTTCATAACGATATTAGGAGGGTACTCCAGATTTTTGCATTCAAAAAAGACTTTTTTCAGTATTATTTCTAATGCTTCCTCGCCTTCACCGATGACGGAAAAATCGGCGCCACATTTTATAAACAGTTCAGGATCGACACTTACATGATTCCCACCACAAATAATTATTGGAGAAATATTCTTTTTGATTTTTTGAATAATATCTAAAGATTGAACTACTTGCATTGTTTTTACTGTTATAGCTAATGCATCTGGTCTTATTTCACAAATTCTTTTTGAAATTTCATCAGTAGATAATTCGTCAGGCAACGCATCAAGCAAAAAGCACTTTACTGAATTGCCAAAAACTTTATTAATATAAGAAAATAACATCGCTATCCCTAAGTGTGGAGGTTTATAAGTTTCCATTCCTTCAAATGGTGGTCTAACAAAAACCATTTTAATTTTTCTCAATTTATGTTCCCTTCCTTAAAATCAATTATAATTAATATGTCGGTAATATTTTTTGATCTTATTATCTAATAATTTACATAACTTACTTTTTTTAAATTCATCATATGAACACACCCCAAATTTTTCGCTCATTGTTAAAAAGTATTCAAATACCGCATACTCTATATGTATAAAGAAAAATAGATCTAATCTATTTTCTCCAGAATTAGGTTCTTTTTCGCTTATTGAAAGTACGAGTGAACTAAGAGATACATCATATTCATTTTGAAACTGACACATAGCATGATATAAACTCGATACGTCACTATTTACGAATTTAGGCACACTTTTACCATGTATGCTACCTTCATAAAATTGATGATATTTATTATAATAAGTAGTACCATAAAAAGGTATTAATGTTTGATATAAATTTTCTCTTGTATCATAATTGCAAAGATTGTTATTTTTCAAAAAATCAAACGAAATTCGAATATCTCTAAGAGATTCCAATGCCTCAAACATGATTATAAAAACGCTTATGTCAATATTACAACTTCTTAGAATATCAATAGCTTTTTGGTTTATTTTGTTATCAGTTTGTTTATTATAACGCTTCAAGACCTCGTTGCTATTTGATTCTATACCTAAACTAATATGAAGCTTCCCACTATTTGCCAGCTCTATTATAGTTGTTTTATTATTAACTATTTGATCACTTCTCGTTTGAAAACTAATTTCTATGTTCGGATATAGTTTCCTTAGTTCTTCAATTATTCTTTTAGCTCTTAATGGATTTACAAAAAAATTATCATCAATAAAACTCACACATCTATATTTTAATTTTCCAAACTCTAACTTACATTCAGCCAAAACGTTTTCTACAGAGCGTGCTAACCAATAATTGCTTTTACAATTTACACAATAAGAGCAATTATAAGGACAACCTCGACTTGAACAAATCGTTAAAACCTTTTGTGAAACATCTATTAATTTTTTATTGTTAAAATCATAAATTATATCCTCTCTATTTCCAAATGGGATTTTATCTAAGTCAAATTTTACATTGTAGGTTGAATTCTCTTTAATAATATTATGATTATCTCTATAAATTAATCCCGGTGTTTTATACATACGCGAAGTACCAAAATTGATGACAAAAAACAAAAAAGAATATTCACCTAATCCCCTTATAGCAAAATCAACTTTTGGAAAATCTTTTAAAATTTTATCTCCCGCTAGAGAGGCGTGATGTCCTCCTACAATTATTATATTATTCCGATCTTTTAATTGATCGATAAATAATGCTGTTTGATCAAAAATTAATGAATAACTTGATATTCCTATGATATCATAAGCTTTTAGATCATATTTCATTATTAGTTTCTCTGTAGTTAGTTCAGTAGCTGAAAAATCAAATAAATCACAATGAATTCTATTTCTCTCACACAAAGCCTTAATATACCCTATACCTAAAGGGAAAGTAGGTTTTAGTGAAATAATTCTTCCTTTCTCAGGTGGAAGAAGTAGGGCAATTTTCATGCTCTGCAAGGTACTAAAATTGCTAATAGAATTCCATCTCCTTTCTTAATTAAAATTATTATCTTCAAAAATTCTAAAACACTCATTTTAACCGTCTTTTAATACCTTCAATATTAAAAAATTGCCTCCTTTGAGCACAATTTGTTCGATACCACATCCGGTTCTCTTCCAAAAAGTG
>NZ_AZRI01000040.1:0-12726 GCF_002895585.1 Petrotoga sp. 9T1HF07.CasAA.8.2
GTAAAAAAATATCTCGCCAGGGTTGAGTTCTCCTTTTTTGCATATCTCTTTGTATTTTTTTTCAGTTTCGGGAAATCTTATTGCAATCTCTAAAGCCAATCCCTTTCCCATGTATCCTTCTGTATTCACTGGATTTATTATAAGGTTCCCTGGTTCTAAGAATTCTAACAATGAGTATTTTACAATTTGCATAAAATTCACCTGCTCTAGAAAATTCGTTTTACTGTTATATATTCATACTTTCATTAGGAACTTACAAATTAACACAATCAATATAAAGTTCGTTTTGAAACATCATATCAAAAATTGGTGAGTCTTTAGGGGTTTTTATCTTTTTTCTATCAATTTTTTCTTTATTTCCCAAAGTTCTCTTATTTTCTTCTGAGAAGGTGTAGACGTTTTTAAAATACTTTTTATCAACTATTTCTGGAATTAGTATTTCTGATTGTGTGATCGACTTTAACTTAGGCTCCCTCCACCAGTAAATGCTGAATATATCATCGAAATTTAATGATTCAAAGGTTTGCTTTGTATAAATTGAAATTTCAGCATTTTTTGAGCTAGCATTTCCATATGAAATCAAGGTTCCAGTTTGATTAGCCACTTCGCTATCTATGCAATAATTTTTATTCAAAAAGATTTTGTGGATAACATGTAAGTAGTTTTATTCAAAGACTTTCTCTTTGATACCCCTTGTCTCACCTCCTTTATATTTTGTCTGGAACAATTATTTATGGGAAAGAAAATAATCTAACTCAAACGTAGGATGGTAGTTTCCATGTTATCAAGAGGCAGTTAGACGGGGTGCGTTTACGCAATTATTCTTCATTCTCGTTCACTTCAATGTTTTGCCATTTTTGTATTTGATTAAGAAATTCCTTGGAAAAATTTTCGAGATTTACTACATTCATGTGAAATAAATCTTTTAAAGCATCTGCTCCTGGTTCTGTGATATCTAGTAAGACCATAAAAGAGTGGTCTTTGTCCAGGTTTAGTAGTTTAGAAACTTTTGAATATTTCTCCACGTATCTTTGATAATCTGCTGACTTTATTTCAAACCAAAAAATCTCTCTCTCTATTTCGAAGAGAAGGTCTAACTCAAAATCATCTCCATTTGCAAATGAAACTTGCGGATTTGCTAAATAAGAAAATTTTATCGAAGGATTAACTTGCTTTATTAAAGAAATAACTTGATATTTAATATATCTTTCAAACCATTTACCCGAAAAAAAGTTCAATGCTTTGGGTATTCTATTCGGTGTAGCCAATAAAAGATATTTTGGAGATTTATAATATATAAATTCCGACAAAAAAGCAATTTCATGTAGCCAGCTACCCAATTGACAAATACTTGAAATTTCATCTTGAGTTCTTTCCTTTAGATACATTTTAACAGTTTGTCCTGAGTTCATCTTTCGCTTTATTTGATCCAAAAATGGGCGAATCAATTTATATCTGTCACCCATAAAAACAGCTATTTTATCTAAAATTTTGTCTCCATTTTCTTCCTCTGGTATGCTTTTTATTGTGATTCTCCTGTTTATTAAAAAGTTTGCAAGGATAATTTGTCTGTTGAGGATATCCTCGCTTTCATCTTCTGTGGTATTTTTATTAACGTATGTGTGTGAATTTGCATAATTAAGATTATTAGAAATATTATCTTGATTTTCTCTATTCAGACTTTCGGCAATGTTTTCTAAGGCAGAGGCAATCCTTCCTAAAATTTTAAGTAACTCTTCATTCATTATATCTTCCCCCAATATTTTGAATTATACGGTCTATTAACAGTCATAAAAAAAGTATTGTAATTAGCTTTTAAGATATTCAATATATATTAGAAGTGTGTATTTTGTTGTTACAATGAAATTATACCGTACTCAATATAAAAATAGAGGTATGACAACAGAAAATATTTTTAAATTTTTTTAGTGCTTACTATGGATTAAGTTATTTAATTTCCATGTTATTATAGGGCAGTTATTTGTTGAAGTTTTACTCAGATACCCCTTTATTAAAATAAATTGGTGCATCTTCTCGAAACGTTAGAAAAAATGTGATAAAATATTAATATGTTTGTTCAATCAAGGGGGTGATTATTATAAGTTATGAAGTTGAAAAGAAATATTTATTGAATCAAAGTACTTTTAATAACTTACTTAAGTCAAAAAAGCATAGTAAAGTTGGTATTATCCAATGGTATGTTAGCGATTCTGAAGACACGAGGTACAGATTAACTATAAAAAAGTTACCAACAGGTTTCTATCAGGAATGGACATATACATCTAAAAGTAGTGGTTTAGAAGAAAGGGAGGAAATAGAACGATCTGTATCACCTCAAGAGATTGCTGAAAAATGGAATTTACTGAAAAGCTTCAAAATGGTTGCGAAGATTAGATATATCTTGCAAAAGAATCCCGAAATTGTCATAGACGAATTCTTAAAACCGTTTGAACATCAGTTAGCTGTTAAGGATCTAGAATACTTAATGGAAGTAGAAGAGAAGGGCGAGGTAAAGAAAAAAGACTTTAATGAATACTTGAAAGACAATGATTATCCTGTTGAAAATTTTATTGAAGTCAATGATAATTTTGAGAAGTACAAAAACAAAAATCTAGCTACAAAGTTCGAAGTTAAGGATAAATCAGTATTTGATATTATTGAATTTGTAAAGAACAGATTGAAAGGTGATATAACGTTAGTTATAACTCAGGGAAGATCTCTTACTGCTAATGGTAAGAAAAATGAGTATGAACAAGTATACACCGAACTAGAAGAACTTTTTATCAAAGAAGAGTATGATAAGATCAAATTTTTTGAAATTCCATTTGGGATATCTGCCGAAATAGATACTTATGATTTGATTAAAAATATGGGATACAAAATTATAAATATTGTTCTTTTTACTCAACCAGATTTTTTTGGACAACCTAATAGCAAAAGCAAAGATATCAAAAAAATAGGTAAAAGCCATACTTACTATGATGAAAATAATTCTTGGGAAGGAGCAATGTTGAAATGTATTTTTGAGAAGAAATACAATTTAAACGTTGAAATTGCTCCTTTGAAAAATGTTTTATCGAGGGATCTTTTTGACCTTAGTTGGAGTAAATTGGATGAAGTTTTAAGCAAAAACTCTAAAGATCAATTCATAATCGATGTGACTGGCGGCCAGAAAAATGTGGGGTTAGTCATAGCTATTTATTCGTTATTCAAAAATATACCTTTTTATTATAAATACGAAAAGACTAATCTGGAAGAATTTCCCGCCTTTGGCCTTGATTGGGATTATGATTACTTCGATAATATCTATTCAATAGTGAAAACTTTGAATTTGAATGAGAATGATAAAATATTGGATATAAAAGATTTTTTAAATTTACCTGAAGAGATTGCCAATGTTTTTTCTTTCATAGACTCATACCAACTGAAACCATTTTATCCTTTGGCAAGAATTTTAAGTGATTATGAGGAAAAACGAGAATTGCCATTTGGCATTGGAAAGAATCTACTCGATGTTTTTGAAGTTGATGATGGCAACAAAGAAAAAACAAGAGAACTGAAAGAATACATTGAGAATATGATTATAACTAAGTGGTCCAAACAGTGGATAGGGGATCTTATACCTGAGACCGTTGAGCATTCACAGAGACATAGTAAGAGATTAATGGATTTTACCGCCAGTTTAATAAACATCCTTTCAGAGGAAAAATTCTTACCGGAAGATATTAGCGATGGTTATTACGGAGATACGGGGATAAAGTACAAATATGTATTTTATTTTATTTTAATTTTAGCCCTCAATGTTCACGATTTAGGACATACATACTCAAAGTTTAAACTCAATGATGGTAATTTTGTATACCTTGATAAATATCCTTCTTTGGTTAGGGATTTGCACAATGAGCTTTCCGTTCAATTCATAGATGAGTACAAGAATGAAGACAGTATTTTTAATATATTTGAGCCAATTGGTGAGAATGATGTCGATTTAAAAAAACTTTTTGGAAATAAAAAAGAAGAGATTTTAGAGGCCGTTAAATTAATCTCCAAGTATCATAGAGGGTATTTACCGATAGATAAAGACAGAGAGTCAAAGAGTAAAGAGTATGTTCAAATTTTTGGTATCGATACGACTCCATTAAAGGAATTACTGGAATCTGGAAGATCACCAATTAAAGACGAAGAACTTAAAAAGTTAGTTATACATGCCGCAAGGTGGCTGAAGTTTATAGACGGAACAGATGTACAAGCGGATAGGATCGTAACGAATTCTTACCATAGTGCAAGATTGAAAAGAACAAAGTTTGAAATTTTAAGTTTGATCGATAAATACGAACTGAATTTTCCAAATTCAGTCAATTTAAAAACTCTCAAAGAGTTAGTAAAAAAAGTTTCAGTAGGGCCACTAGACACAGCAAACGCAAATGAGCAACGGAAGTTATTCGCTGACATTAAAGATAAGTCGCAAGCTTTAGAAACGCAAGTTTATGAATATATAAAAAAGCAAATATCGAATGGAAATTATAGTATAAATAATCCAGAAATGGAATTATTGGATACAATTGCTTTTAAATCTTTACAGTTTGAGCATTTTGAAAAGCATAGAAATATTGCTGCGATTTATCCGTTGTGGTTGGAATGGTATAACGATGAAGACGCACAAGAAATTTATTTACACTTGAATCTCATTAAAAATGTTGCAAACAACGACGATACGGAGTTTAAAGACAAAGTAATAGAGGAAATTAAGAAAGATATAAAAGGGGAGTTGGAAGGGGCTAACTTAAGAATTATGGGAAAGATACTCAAATTATCCTTCGATAAAAAGGCGGTAAGATCATATGATTAAAGATTATTATAAACCATTTGTTGCAGATGATTGGAAGCCTATTGTGAAAAATTATATTGACTACATTACTAAAAACTTGGAAAAAGATGTTGAAAAGAAAAATTTAAATAGTAAATTAATTGAAAAATTAAAAAACAAAGATATTAGGAGATTCGAAAAAACCGCTGAAACCTTGGAAGATGATTGTACTAGATGTGGGCTTTATTCAATCGAGGTTAAAGATGGAGAGAATACCTTGAGAGCAGAGGATATCCAAATCCTGTATCCTGATGAGGATGGGTATTTTAAACACAGAAACAGAAAATTGTACACACCTTGGGTTATTTTTGATGGATATGAAATAGATGCCACTTCAGAATCAGATTCTGATGAAGAAAAAGAGGAGTCAGTAGGAAAAGTTTTGGACTTAAGCAACAAACTGATAATCCCAGGATATTATTTGGCTATTTTAAGTACGCTTGTAGGTGTTCTAACTGAAAAAAGATCAAATAAAGGTGCAGACAAAACTGAAGTTAGATTCAAAAGGATAAATAAATTAAGTGGAAAGATAGGGGTATGGATATATAAGTATTATACTATAAGTAAAGGAAAAGATTTGTTTAAAAAGGTCCCGATATTCTTTATCCCTGATGAACTAAATTATATTGAGTATTATTCTAACCCTCGAAAAGTCGTATACCCAAATGAACTAGTAAACAAAAACCTTCGATTACCTCACGAATCTCACCTTGGAATAGTCGACCTTCTTGAAACTCCAGAGTCTGAAAAAATAGGACTTACCTTAAGCCTGGTTGATTCAGAAAACTTAAGATACAACATAGATAAATTCCAATTTTTTAATGATTCGAGTAAAAATACTGCGGAAGATTTATTATCTTTTGCAAGTTATCAGATACCATTCATTTTACATTCTGATGGTGCGAGGATTTTGATGGGTTCAAAAAACCTTAAACAAGCAATAACTCTTGATAAAGCAGAAGAACCTTTCCTAAAAACAGGTAAGGAAAAAGGTAAAGTTGGGATAAACGCCTTTGTTGGATATGGTTTGTTTGAAGGATTCAACTTTGAAGATGGTATAGTTGTTTCAGAAAGTTTCGCAAAAAAAATGCAAACTACGGTACTTGAAGAAGATAAATTCAATGTTGAAGTTGAAGCAGTTAAATTCCCTAAAATGGTTGGAGATAGCTGGATTTATGACCAAACAAAAATAATCTGGAAGATCAAAGAAAATCAATCTGTTAGCTATGGAGATGTCTTGTTTGAAGTGAAGAGTCCGAAATACAAAAACAATAAAAAATACACATACCAAGGAAAGTATCAAGCCATTGTTAAAAGTATTCCTCATACTCCAGAGAGACCTTTTGAAAATTATAGCCTTAGTGGCGAGCCACAAACTGAGGTTGAAATACGTGTTGAGTACCAAGTTTTTAAACCACTTGAAATCGGGGACAAAATAATGGGCAGGCACGGTAATAAAGGAACAATAACACTAATTTTGAGTGATGAAGAAATGCCTAAAGCAACTGTAAAGGACAAAAAAATACCACTTGATGTGATGCTTTCCCCTTTAGGGGTAGTCTCAAGAATGAATCTTGGACAGTTATATGAAACTCATAGTACAATGGCACAAAAGTTTTCCGATTTCGAAGATTTTAAAAATGGTGTGTCTCCTTTTGAGAATGGGTACAATAAGAAAGATAAAGTTTTAGAATCTTTAAAGAAAATTGGGGCGGACGATTATGGAAGGTTTAGGGTAAGTTATAAAGATAAAAACTGGTATTTAACCGTAGGATTTCAATACTTAGTGAGATTAGATCATTGTGTACGCGATAAAATACACTTTGTACATAAAGCTTCTGAAGGACATATTAACAAACAACCCTTAAAAGGAAGATCAAACAATGGTGGTCAAAAAATCGGTGAGATGGAATTTTGGAGCCTATTTAGTTACAACAATAAAAATCTGATAAACTTATTTGCCAACAAAAATATTGACGAATCTGAGTTAGGTGATTCTACGAACGAGACTCCTTTAGAATTCTTCTATTCAATGATGGAAACCTTTGGTTACTCAATAAATCATGATAATCCTATGAAATCAATATTTGAAAATAAATCACCAGATAAAATTGAACTAAACAAAGAAATAGAAGAATTCCTTTCCCAAAAGTTAGGAAAAAATAAGAACTTATTGAGAATTCCTTCTTTTTTAGCTAGTGTTTTATATCTCAACGGTTATTTTAATAACAAAGAAATAAAAGATTATTTTGAACAAATAAAAGCGTCTTTCGAAGCTATCAGGGGAGAATGGAGAAAGGCTTATGAGCCGATGAAAGCGAGAGAAGACTACTCGATTAAGACATGGAAGCAAGAACAGCCAGTATTTTACAATAACTTTAAAAGCTATGTTGAAAAATACTTCAAAAATTATGTTGGTGAAATAAACAATGACGAAAAAAGTATAAAAGCAGTATATCAAGAAATTGAAAAATTTGTATCTTTGTTAAATGCAAATGAAAACTCTCGCTCGAAGAAAAACAATGAAACTCTCAAAAAGGTTCTCTCAATAATAAAAGAATCGTTATTCCAAAAAGAAGGCTATATCAGATCTCATATGGTAGCCAGAAGAATACATAACTCAGGAAGGGCTGTTATCACTCCACAACCAAAAGACAACATTAAATACTATTTAGATCAAGATATTCCTCTGGATATAAATACAGTTATATTGCCGATTGAATTTGGCCTTGAAATATTGAAAAATCATGAGCATATCAAATGCAACGTTATGGAAATATATAGGGCACTAAAAGGAGATTATAAAAAGAGAATAGAGGTTGCAAAATGCCTTAACGAGATATTCTCTGACGGAGCCCTAAAAAATAACTATGTGATTTTGAACAGGCAACCCTCTTTGCACAGACACTCTATGCAATCCTTTAAACCGCTTTTTTGGCAAAACTATACTATTGGACTACCGATAATCGTATGCGAAGGGTTCGGAGCAGATTTCGATGGAGATACCATGGCGGTTTACTATCCTTACGAGCAAAGTGAGGAAATCATGCAAGAACTGTACAAAATGCTACCTTCAAATAACCCGTTCAAACTTGGAGATGGTAGCTTAAATTATTCGATAGACCAAGATATGGTTTTTGGATATTATACCATTACTGGAAATGATAAAAACACAATGAAAAAAGAATACTCTGAGAAGTTTAAAAAGTTGATTCAGGCAAAACAAAATGAAGATATTCCTGAACTTATCAACCAAGAAATTATAAATGGCTACTTGTTAAATTCTATGGAAAATAACTTGACCCTCTCAGTTTATGAAATAGAAAAAAACGAAGAAGAAAATAGCATGAAATATATAAAACAAAGCAAGTGCAGAGGCAAAGATGAGCAATTTAAACAACTTTTTTTAGAAATCGAAGAGGTTTCAAATAGCAACTTTCTTGAAGGGATTCCGATAGACGATTATTTTGAAGCAGACAAAAACAAGGAATCTATATCGAAGAGATCTCGACGAACTTTAATGGACAAAAAGCTTCTTGTTGCACAAGCCGGATACTTTACAAGAAAATTAGTGGAATTTCTGGGAAATCTTTACGTAGGAGAGTTTGATGAATACAACGAAATAACGCTTACCAAAAAAATCATAAAATCTTCAGGTGAAGACTCAAAGTATAAGTTCGATTTGACTGAATATATGGGAAGATACTTCATTAGAGACGGAAAAGAAGTAAAGATAGATGAAAATACAATTGAAGAAATAATTCAAGTCCTTGAGTCTCGGGGTGAATTAAGAATCTGTTCTCCAAAAATAATTGAAAAAGATAATAAAAGATTCTATGTTTCAAAGAAATATTTAGGTCATGATATATCCACATTAAAAGAATTCGAAACAAACGAGTATATAGGTCTTTCTGCTGGACATGTTCTAGGAGAGAGGGGAACTCAACTTTCTATGCAAACTTTTCACACTGGTGGTAAAGGTATGGATATGAACGTTATAAGCTCAAAAATCTTTAAATTAGCGTTTGATGAAAAAACTTTTGAAGATTTTATCTATGGCATAGAAAATAACCCGACTCTCAAGCAAGATAAAGTGTTAGAAAACATCAAACTTAATCCGATATATTTTGAATTACTTTATTCCCTTGCTCAATTTTTGAAAGAAAAAGGAATCAAAAGTGCCAAATCGTATTTCATGGATTTTAATACGCGTGGACCTTTAACGGTTATGTCTTTCGAAAATGGGATGAAGGTGTTAAAAAATATAGAATTTAGTAAAGAATATATTGAAACTCATCCGAGAACCAGTTATACCTTTTATAACGAGGTGAAATAGAATGGGATCTAAAGAAAAAATAAAAGAAAAAGCAAAAGCTAAAGTATTTTATAGTTTCGACATTGACGAACCAGAAACGAATAATTTCGATGATGATGAACCTGCCTTGGTTGAAGAAATAGACGAAGAGGATCAAACAAACAAAGAGCGTTCACAGCAAGAAAGAGGCGATTATTCTTTTGAAACCCCATATGTCAGTTCAAGGAAAATACAATACGAAATTTTAAAGACAAACAAGGGGTACAAAATTATTAATTATCTAAACTCTGATAAAATTGCAAATGATATACAAAAATATTTAGATTCTTTTCCATTATGTGTTAATATAACCAAAGAAAGATTGGAAGGAATTTTCGTCACTAAGAGAAACAATAAAGCTGGTTTCAAAATTGATAAGAATTTGAATCATTACCACAACATTATGCTTCCAAATGGCGAAGTGATCCCACTTGTCAATTTAGTAAGAAGCGGTGGAGGTCCTATACCACGAAGAATTAATAAGTACTGGGAATACCGATCGCGTTTTTATAGCATAAGTATAAAACAGAAGTTTGACCAGGTTGAAAATTATTTTGATTCCGATACCATAGAGAAGATAGAAAAAAGTGGAAATATAGAAAAAGAAACGTTCTTACATATCTTAAACAACATTTTTTCTAACCATTATTCAACAAGCTACAAAGATTTCAAAGAGTTTATAGAAAAAAATTTAGAAGAGAGTGATTTAATTAAATCAGAATTAAAAGAAATATTTTACTACGTGAAGGAGAGGAAAAAATGATTTACTTAGAAGATACTTCTATCATAGAAGATATTATTGACTCGTTACAAAAACAATTTGATGAAAAGAAAGAAAAAGTAAATGTAAAAAAGTTATTCACCAATAAAATCTCATCAGACGTTACTCTCTACATTGCGGATCAAAATTTCTTACAAAAAAACGAAATTGATAGCAAATGCAGCTTTATTCTATTTGTCGACGACTCTGTAAAACCTGAAGTTTTTGACCTGTTTCTTCAATATGAAATTATAGGTATATTCAGAAAATCTCGCTTAGAGTTTGAATTCGAAGAAAAAGGTAAACTAGAAAAGTTACTGAAAGAGGAGATAAGGAAATTAAAGAAAAACTATCAAGAAGACAATGATTTTAACGAAATAACTAGAAAAATTCCTTACAAAAATATAAAAAATTGGAAATTCAAATGCTCAGTCAAATCAAAAGAAGAATTGGAAAATTTCTACAAAGAAAAAAAGTATATCAGCATTTTTTTAGATTCCAGCATGAGAGATTTTTACCATAAGTTAAAAGTTATCATTGATGATATAGTTAACTCGATTGAAAAGTATTTTGATTATATAAAGAATGTAATGAATGAAATCAAATATATCGATGATGATTTAAGCAGATTCGATAAATACCTTTTGGAAAATCTGAAAGATACCTACAAATTACCTTCCATTTTAATAGAAGGTGAAACTGGAACAGGAAAATCCTTGATAACAAAAATAATACACGAGGCAGTTTATAAAAGGACTGAAGATGACAGAATAAAATACTATCAATTTTCCTTAGTTAATATGGAACAAAATCTTATCGACTCCGAATTGTTTGGAACAAGAAAAGGAGCTTTCACAGGGGCAATTGACAGGAAAGGTCGATTGATGGAAAATATTTTTGGAATTGTTTTTTTAGACGAAATAGCTGAAATACCGTTTTCTACGCAAGCGAAATTATTATTGTATTTAGATGAATATAAAATCACACCAGAAGGGTATGATAAGGGAGCTATACCTGTACCGACCTTTCTAATGGCTGCGACAAACAAAAACTTACCCAGTGAGATTCAAAAAGGTAATTTTAGAAGTGATTTGTATAATAGGTTCAAATACAAGATTTCTATTCCCTCATTAAAAGAAAGAAAAGAGGACTTAAGATTTCTGATTAGCTTTATACTTCAAAGTCCTTTTATCAATTATGTTGATGACAATCTTAATTACGCAGTTGACAAGATATCGCTTGAAGCCATTGAAAAACTTGAAAATTATTCTTACCCTGGGAATTTTAGAGAGCTTGAGTCAATTCTGAAAGCTGCGGTTAATGACTGCGTTATTAAAAAACAATCAATATTACTACCAGAAAATATAAGAGGAATTTAACAAGGATAAAAAATTTTTTCTCCAACATCTTATCCCTCAAGGAATGGGGAGAGCTCCACCCTATATCGCCAATCACCTTTCCCATTCCCTTATTATTCAGCTTCTTAGCGATCGATATTACTAATTCTGCCGTTTCATCCATTACTTTTTTTGCTTCTTCCCTAATCTTCCCTATCTTAATATCGCCTCTTGTGTAAATTGAATACAGCATGCATGAATTAAATAAACATTAAATCAACCCTCTTTTTTAGCAAAAAAGAGGGATTGCTTCAATATTCCTAACAACTCTCAAATTTCTTTAGGAGAAAGAATTTTATGCTGGTTGTCCTATTCACTTATCTTTGGTTCGGCTTTATAAGTCATTTACGTAGAACATCGTTTGCAAAGCAAACGAGGTCAGGGAAGAGTTTCTAAAGCATTATGAAAAGCGTTTTGCAAAAGGCAGCAAAATTATTCCTTAGAGGTAGGATAGACACCAGCATCACGTAATTGCGTATAAAGCCCAACTAAGTTATTGTTTTTATTCCTTAGAGGTAGGATAGGCACGTAAGAACTAGATTAGCTATTATGAAAAATCTAGGTCTGTTTTTATTCCTTAAAGGTAGGATAGGCACTAAAAATCGAATATTCTATTATTACCATTGGTATCAGTTTTTATTCCTTAAAGGTAGGATAGGCACGTTATGATGTGTGGGAGTGGAAGTTCAAGAGCATAGAAGTTTTTATTCCTTAAAGGTAGGATAGGCACCCATAGGTTCACGATAAAAAGTGTATCATAAAAAATTACATTTGTCAAGCAAAACTTTGAGAAATTGTTAAAAATCGATTTAAATACCTATTGAATAAGCCTTGTGCTTTTTAGCACTTGTCTGTCGATCCCCTGGAGTTTTTACCTTATTGGAGGTCGACAGACATTTTTTTATATCTTTTTCTATTTCAGGTTAAATATATAAATATTAGTTAGTTGGAAGTTAAACTGATTTGCTTATTTTTTTAAAGTGAAGTTATAGGGACCGAAGAATTGTTTATTTACTTCGTAAATGAGGAGATGGAAATTGTTTCTAAAGCATTATGAAAAAAACGTTTTGCACAGAACAGCAAAATTTATTCCTTAAAGGTAAGCTAAGGCACGAACGTCGTTTGCGGGGCAAACGAGGATAAGAAATAGTTTCTAAAGCACTATGAAAGAGCTTTTGCACAAAGCAGCAAAATTATTCCTTAAAGGTAGGATAGATACTTTCGGAAACTATGAAGTAGAAGAAGTTTATCTCAGTTTTTATTCCTTAAAGGTAGGATAGATACTTTCGGAAACTATGAAGTAGAAGAAGTTTATCTCAGTTTTTATTCCTTAAAGGTAGGATAGATA